>JAUXRP010000038.1 GCA_030681675.1 Candidatus Planktophila sp. | reverse complement strand
TTGAGACAGCAGGTGACGTGGACGGGGCTGCCGAGGCTGCTGGCGTCGAAGCAACTGTCCCGCTACTGATCGCACTTATGCCGCCCATAGATAATGAATCGGTTGCCGAAAACTGCGGTGGAGTAATAGACATGACCGCGCCGAGACCGCCAAGTGTTCCTCCAGCGATAAGCAGTCCACGTTTCATACATCCACTCCTTCGTAAACCCAGTGCTTAGACTGGTTTAAATCCATGTGATGCACTAAACCGCGATTACCTGAGAATTTTCTGAATTCCGCCGTAACTGCAGCTGCGGATTTCCGCCACTGCCTCTCACGCTAGTTAAGAGCCTCTACTAACTAAAGGAGAAGGATTCATCGTGGAAGCGGTTCTTTGGAACCCCAGAATCCTCTGCCGCCTTTCGTACCGCATCCACTAAAGCCTGCGGTCCACAGATGTATATATCTGAATCGGCGAACTGAGGCACCAGGGCGGTCAGTGAGTCAGCATCCATTGGATGCTCTGTGCGAGAGCCCACTAAGTAGTGAATACGAATAGATCCGCCGCTTTTAAAAGCCAAGTAATCCAACTCCTCGCGAAGAACTACATCTTCCTGCTTTGATGCACGATAAATTAGATCCATCTGTACTCCACCATTGAATTCATCAATTAAGGCACGCACTGGTGTGATTCCAACTCCGCCGCCTACCAAAACCACATGTGGCCTCGTGCTTCGCCCCGCTGTAAATGCACCATATGGACCTTCCACGAATACTCGTGTGCCCGGTTTTAGGAAAGCTAAGGAACGCGAATGATCACCAAGATCTTTAACGGTGATTCGCAATAAGTGCTGAGTAGGTGCCGCCGAAAGTGAATAAGGATGTGACATTAAAAAATGTCCACGAGCTAAAAAACGCCAACCGAAGAACTGACCTCCTTGAGCACCCAACTTATGTAAGTTGCGCCCCTTCATAATGACCGAGATAACACCAGGGCCTTCAATAATAACTTTTTCAATCTTTAAATTAACTTTCATCGAGCGAATTAGCGGCACACCAAAACGCCAGTACATAATTGAGAATGCCACCAACACATACAGTGAACTCCAATATGCACGGTTCAGTGGATGGCCGATAAACATTTGGCCATTAAAAACTTGATGCATAAAAGATGCAGCAATAGCGAAGTAGGTATAAATGTGAACGAGCCACCATGTTTCATAGCTCAACTTTGCGCGCGCTTTTTTATATGATGTCACACCTGCAAATATCATTAAAAAAAATCCAGCGAGTGCAAACCACAACCAATCAAATGTCAGAAGCATTTCCCATAACTCTTTATACAAAGGGATTGAATCTTGACCTGCAAAAGAGATTATTACCAGTAAAACATGGGCACTAATCGCATACAACGACCACGGACCTAATTTACGGTGCCAGGTCACCAATCGATCATGACCGACGCCGCGTTCGATCCAAGGAATTCGAGCGACTAACAAAATTCCAACCAATGCAAAGTATGTACCGACAAGGGCAAGAAGCCTTGACAGCGAAGCTACATTTGCATAGACCGTAGTAAAATCACTCTTTCGCACCGTAGTTAATTGCAGGGCGAGAGTTAAACCAAGCCCACCACCCAGAAGTAAGGCCGCCCAATCAGTTCCAGCACTGGAATGCTTATAAATACGGGTTGCCTGGGTCATAAAGCAATTAGACACCCATTTCCTGAGAAAGCGCTGGGTATGGTCTGGAAGGTTTTGAATTTAGGGTTTAGTCCCCGCAACCCACATGTTCCCAAGTGGGACTACCACTTTAATTTTTCCAAGAAGTGTTCCAACAGAGCTTTCTAAAACACGCTTACGAAAAGTTCGCGATATCGGAATTAAATGCAAAATATAGGCAAGTGAATAGTGGTTGTTGTATGCACCAGAGCGCACATCGATAAAACCAACCTTCTTAAATAACGCCTCGCCAGATTTACGGGTATATAGATGGGTGTGCTCTACATCGATAATCGGTGAGCGCTCTCCCATTAAACGAGCCGACCACGAACGCTCATTATGAATTGCTACTATAAATACTCCACCTTTTTGTAAGGCGCCCATACAGTCCTTTAACGTGGAGACTGGATCTGTTAAATGATCCAATGTGTGGAACATGGTTCCAACTTCAAATGAATTACTTGGCAGCACTCCTGCTTTCATCATGCTGGCTATCATGTATGGCTTTATATCTGAACGTGCCGCGGCAATCGCCTCAGTACTTGGCTCAACACCGGCGACATTAGCAAAACCACCATCTTTCGCGGCTTCCAAGAAGAATCCATTTCCCCCACCAACTTCAAAGATAGATTTCTTGAAGTTTTTTCCGGCTAAAGCTCTCTTTACTAAGTTGAAATATGTCTTTTTCAATCCATCAACCTCAGTTGAATAATCGAAAGTTGATTCGACATATAGTTTTTCCAAATCAACATCTAAAACAGGATCCGAGCGTAGAAGTGTGCATTCATTGCAACGTACCCATTGATAGTGGCGTCGATCTGGCAATCTACGAGCCGAAAAAATCTCTGTTGAAAAACTACTTGCATCTACATTTGACGGGTAGACAGGCACGGCATTTCCCAAACGCTCACAGATTGGACACTTGGTTGCGATCTCCATTAACTCTTGCTCCCTTTACTTTGCAACTCTGACGGCAAAATGCCCACTTCGAACCCCAGGGGCATCCTGTTGAATATATGTATTACAAAGCGTTTTACCTTCAAACTGAAAGAGATTAGTACCCTCATCGCTGACGACAATGACATCTGGATTAATTGTGTTTATATAGTCGCACGAAGTTTGCGCAGTAGTCTGACTCATAAACAAATCAAAGGGAGAGTTTAAAATTGATAACGATTGAACTCCAGTCTCTCTTTCTACGTAATAAGAGGATGCCCCGAAGAAACCAATAGTCAGACCTAGATCTTTTGCATACTTTGCTGCAATTTTCGCGTCAGCAACTGAGGCAACAATAGTTGCCTTTGGCCATCGCGGTGCAGTTTTCGCCTCATCAATTCGCTTCATCTCAACGCTTGGATTAGGAGTGAGCAAAAGGGAGGCAAAAGGGATAGAAATTATCAGGAGCAATGGAAGAACCCAGGCAAAGTTTTTCTCTTTCATCGCACGTGGTGAGAACAAAAAGCTTTTTTGCAAATTTCCAAATACTAGAGTTCGAATTGGATCCTTAATTAGTATTCCAACAAATGCTGCAAGAGAAATACTCAGTGGTAAAAAGAGAATCTGCATCTGTCCCGAAGCGTAGGATCTGTTGAGGTAATACGTGAAACCAAAGAGTGACCAGAGACCAAAGGCAAAGCCAATTAAAGCGTTTAGTGAGTAGTCACCGGCTTCACTCGCGCTCTTCTTAGAGCGATAGACATATATTCCATGTACTACAACAAGTAGCACTATTAACGGCAAAATAAAGAGCACCGGACCTGGCGTACGAATTCGCTCAGCTCCGAAACCAGAGCCAAACTGTCTAGCGAAGAACAAAAAGTATTTAAAGTCGATAGTTTTACCGGCAGCACCGGCGATGATTGGATACAGAGCGAACCCTGGAACAAAGCCAATTAATGCAATGACCGTATTTTTAATCTCCAAAAATCGTGTACTGCTTGCATACGCGATAACCAAAAATGAGGTCACCACTGCTGCAATACCAAAGTCTTGAGACTGCCAAGTAGTTACCCCAGATAAAAATCCGAATGCCAGAAATGCAACTGTTCGCTTAACCGTTGTTTTCTCTGATCTCTTCCGAAGCAGGAGAATTAACAGGCCAATTAAGACAAGTCCGGGAAATATTCGGATTGAAAGTCCTGAAAGCAAGGCGGCAATAGAGCCAAGATATCCCTCACGTGTAGGAAACTGAGTTAAAGCGGTGAAGGGAATTACTAGACCGGTCGCTAACACTACAGATCTGCGATCAATAGCGTTCCACGCAATAAAAACACCGAGAATTAGCGTAGCAAAACTTAAGAGGGTCAGAGCTATAAAAGCTACGTCCGATATTTGACTGGCGCTCATTCCACCTACAAATGGCTTCAGGAAGAATCCATAAAAACTTTGGTACTGCGGGATGAAGTCTGAGTATGGCCAATACCCAACAACTGGAGCCAAAAGTTCGTTAATCACATACTCAGAGTGATCTGCATCGACAACCGTTGCAGCGCTTTGCCAGAAACTCGGAATTACTAAAACTGCATTTATTAGAAATAGCGTGGATAGAACGGCTTTCCAAGCAATATTTAAAGTTCGCCATTCAATAATTTTGAAAACAATGGGCATTATAAGTATTGCCAGAATCAAAGTGTAAGGACCAAAACCTAGCCACAGTCGATCTGAGAGCACCACTCCATTTATCGGTTCATGCTCTTCGATTCCTGCGGTTCCTATTGCAGTGATAAGTAGTGCCAAAGATCCATGCAGGTATTTACCAGTCGATTTACTTAACTTTGAAAAACCAAGAAGAAGAAATACTCCGGCAATGAGAATTGCTAATAAGTAAATTGCCTTGTCAGGAGTTTCACTCTGTGCCGAGCCGCGAAGAAGTTGAATAATAAAAATAAGTGAACCTGTAAGTGCAAAGGCTTTAATGCCCAAGGCAATAGGTGTTGGGAAGGTCTCTTGAGGAACGGCTTTAGGTGCAACATATTTTTTCTTAGCCACTATCTCTCCTTGAAATTAATACGCTCGATTTCAAACATTGGCGGCGTTCGTCGTACTTGCCCATGAATGCTCAAAATATATTCTCCGATGAGTCCTAAGAAAAGCAGTTGAACACCACCCATCAAAAAGATTCCGACGATGATTGTTGGAATCCCAACCGGCGCGCTTCCATCGGAAGTTAGAACCATGATTACGGTAAATAGAGCATAGGCAAAACCAAGAAATGAAAGAATAAAACCGCCTAAAAGCGCTAACCGTGCCGGCACACGTGACGTTGAAACGAAGCCATTTATTGCCTGATCGATTAGAGAGATAAAACTGTTCTTTGATTTGCCTCGCTCGCGCTTGACCCACGTATATGGAACCGACGTGCTCTTCACTCCGGTTTGCGCGATTAACCCTCTGATGTATGGATACTGGTCATCAACGGCCAAAATCGAGTCAATTACTTTCTTATCCGCAAGCAGAAACTCACCTGAGTTAAGTGGGATTACGGCGGCTGCAAACTTTTTGATTATTCGGTAATACAAGCCGCGGGCAAAACGCATAACTAACGATTCTTCCCGTTTGGCGCGCACTCCGTAAGTAACTAAAAAGCCTGCCTCCCAATTTTTAACGAGCTCAGGGATTACAGATGGTGGGTCTTGTAAATCTGCGGCCAACTGTGGAACAACGATATCTCCCGTTGCACTCTTCATTGCGTTCCACATATTTCTAAATGGACCAACGTTGCGACTATTAGATATGACTTTTACATGTTCATCTCCAGCTGCAATTTCACGCAACTTGATTAGCGTTAAATCCGTTGAAGCATTGTCGGCAAAAATGTGTTCGTAGTCGTAATGTGGCAACTGCTCCTGCATAATCTTCTTTAACTCCGAGGCACAGATTTCTACATTTACCTCTTCGTTATAGCAAGGCGTGATGACCGAAAGTTTTTTCATCGTTGTGCTCCGTAGAACTCAAATATTTGTCGATCTAAAGCCGCTAATGGCGAGCTCTGCATTGACTCTTTCTCCCAATCAATAGTCCAGCGGATTGCTTCATAGGCTTCAAATCGGTTGCTCCAGCCTAACTCTTTGGTGGCTAACTCTGATGAGAGCCACAACAGCCCGGCCTCGTGTGGGGACGACGAATCAATCTGAATATCTACCCCCTTTGAGTCTTCCCACTGTGTGCAGGCATAATCAGCCATTTGCGCCACGGTTAACTTTGATTCCTCGCCTGGGCCAAAGTTAAAGGCACCAGAAATTGTGCGGCCTGCAATCAGTGCAGATCCCATGGTTAAGTACCCGTTAAGTGGATCTAAAACATGTTGCCACGGTCTAATTGAATCAGGGTTTCTAATAATGGTTTTTTCACCGGTATGAAAGCCGCGAATTAGATCGGGAATTAACCGATCCTCTGCAGTATCGCCGCCACCGATCACATTTCCGGCTCGAGCCGAGCAAATTGAAATTTTCTCATCGCTATGGCTTGCAATCGTCTGCCATGCTGAAACAACCATCTCTGTGGCGGCTTTGCTAGCGCTATATGGATCTCTGCCGCCAAGTGGTTCATCCTCAGAATATCCGCCTAGTTTTTCAACGTTTCTATAGACCTTGTCCGTGGTAATCGCCACTACCCAGTGCGTGGCCTTATTGCTCACTGCCGCGTTCAGAATGTGGGCAGTTCCCATAACATTTGTTTCAAAAGTTTCAATCGGCTCTTTGTATGAGCGGCGCACTAAAGGCTGTGCGGCAAGGTGAAAAATTCCGTCGAATCGATGTGTCATAAAGTAATTCTCCACCGCGTTGAGATCGCGAATATCGAGAATGCTGCTCTCCTTAAGCCCTAAATCGCCAGCAACATCGAAGAGTGAGTTAGTCTCTGCCTCAAGTGCTAAGCCGAAAACATCTGCACCAGCTAAAACTAAAATTCTAGATAACCATGCGCCTTTAAAGCCCGTGTGCCCGGTTACCAGAATTTTTTTGCCCGAGTAATCTTTTAAAAAATTAGCCATAGAACTAGATCACCAAATTTTCCAAGGGGCCTCGTTGTTGCTCCACAGTTCATTGAGCTCTTGGGATTCACGGAACGTATCCATTGGCTGCCAGAAACCCTCATGCTTAAAGGATTTCAACTCACCTTTCTTAGCAAGGTTTTCAAGCGGTCCTTTCTCTAACACGCACTCGGAATCTAGGTAGTCAAAGATCCCTGGCTCAAAAATAAAGTAGCCGCCGTTTACCCACTTTTCAGCCTGCGGCTTTTCAGCAAACTCTGTGACCGTCTCGTTTTCATCTATCTGCATCGCCCCAAATCGATTTGTAGGGCGCACTGCTGTGACCGTGGCGATTTTTCCATGGGATTCATGGAAGGTTGTTAAAGCTTTTAGATCGATATCGGCAACGCCATCGCCATATGTACACAGAAACTTTTCGCCCTCAACATACTGCTTTATGGTGTGGATTCGCCCGCCCGTCATAGTCGTCAATCCTGTATTTGCAAGAGTTACCGTCCAATTTTCCTTGTTCGATTTAGCATGCTGAACTAGCCCTTCATTTTCACCTAGCTTTACGGTGATGTCATGAGTACGGGCCTCATAATTGATGAAGAAATCCTTAATAAAGTCACCCTTATAGCCAAGGCAGATTACAAACTCATTGATGCCCTGCGTTGAAAGGGTTTTCATAATGTGCCAGAGAATTGGGCGTCCACCGATTTCTACCATCGGCTTTGGACGAAACTCGGTCTCTTCACGAAGACGCGTTCCTAAACCACCTGCAAGAATTACCGCTTTCACGAAATTCCCCCTTAAAGAGATTAGAGCCAAAGTCTAACGGCACAAACCCCCAAGGATTATGGAAGCGGTATTTAGAGCCCTATATTAC
>JAUXRP010000037.1 GCA_030681675.1 Candidatus Planktophila sp. | reverse complement strand
CAATAATGGTTCCCCGCCAGTTAGTCGAATCTCATCAATTCCTTGCGAAACTGCAACTTCAATCACATCAATGAGTTCATCAGTTGTGAGCAGTTCGGCGCTAGGTAGCCATGAGGCAAAATCATGGGGCATGCAGTATGTACAGCGAAGTGAACAGCGATCGGTCAGTGAGACACGCAGATCGCGATGGACACGACCATATGTATCTATCAGTGAACTCATGGCTCAATTCATTCAGAGTTCAATTTAATGTGCAAATCGCAGCTCAGATTAGCGAAATCCGTAGATTCCATTAGCCTTATCTCATAGATGTAGTCGAAAAATCTGGAGGAATCATGGAGCAAGAGGCACAGTGTCCATACACCGGTAGTCACCTCAATAAAGAGGGTACATACACCAGCGATTGGTGGCCCGATAATTTAGATCTCTCGGTACTTCGCCAGAATTCTCCTGCCTCAGATCCAATGGGCGAGGATTTCGATTATGCAGCGGAGTTTTCAAAGTTAAATATTAAAGCAGTTAAAAAAGATATTGAAGCTTTGATGACTACATCCCAAGATTGGTGGCCCGCAGATTACGGACATTACGGTCCCTTCTTTATACGTATGGCCTGGCATAGCGCCGGCACTTATCGCACATACGATGGACGTGGCGGTGGTGGCGCTGGAATGCAACGCTTCGCACCTCTAAATAGTTGGCCCGATAACGTCAACTTAGATAAAGCACGCCGTCTTTTATGGCCCATTAAAGCTAAGTATGGAAAGAAATTATCGTGGGCAGATCTCATAATTCTCGCCGGAAACTGCGCAATCGAATCAATGGGTCTAAAAACATTTGGTTTCGGTGGAGGTCGCAAAGATGTCTGGGAGGCCGACCAGAGTTATTGGGGCAAAGAGCAGACCTGGCTTGGCGATGAACGCTACAGCGGCGAGCGCGATTTGGAAAACCCTTTAGCTGCAGTGCAGATGGGGTTAATCTATGTAAATCCAGAAGGCCCAAATGGCGTGCCCGATATTGTGGCATCGGCAAAAGATATTCGCGAAACCTTTGCGCGTATGGCGATGAATGATGAAGAGACCGTCGCATTAATTGCCGGTGGTCATACTTTTGGCAAGTCACATGGCGCCGCCGATCCAAGTAAGTATGTTGGTCCAGAGCCGGAGGCCGCTCCGATTAATGAGATGGGGCTTGGCTGGGTAAATACCTACGGCAAAGGAAATGGCGCAGAAACTATTTCAAGTGGTCTAGAAGGTGCGTGGACGCCTACCCCAACAAAATGGGATAACTCATACTTCACTACTTTATTTAAATATGAGTGGAAGCAGACAAAGAGTCCAGCCGGTGCAACGCAGTGGATTCCAACCGATGAATCCGCGGCCTCAACTGTGCCCGATGCGCATATCGCTGGAAAAACACATGCACCGGTTATGCTCACAACCGATCTTGCGCTACGTACGGATCCGGTCTATGAAAAGATTTCACGGCGTTTTGCCGAAGATTTTGATGCATTTGCCGATGCATTTGCCCGTGCATGGTTCAAATTAACCCATCGCGATATGGGTCCCATCGCCCGCTATCTCGGTGATTTGGTACCTGCTGAACAGTTAATTTGGCAAGATCCACTTCCAGCACCGGCGAAAAAAACGATTGGCAAGAGTGAGATTGAAACTCTTAAAAAGAAAATCCTGGCAAGTGATCTAAGTATCGCAACGCTAGTGCTTACTGCCTGGGCTTCGGCATCAACTTTTCGAGCAACTGATAAACGTGGCGGCGCTAATGGTGCTCGTATTCGCTTAGAGCCTCAACGCAGTTGGGCCGTCAACCGTCCTAAAGAGCTCAAGAAAACCCTTGCTACGCTAGAAGAAATACACATATCCTTCAATAAAAAATCAGATAAAAAAGTATCGATGGCAGATCTCATTGTTCTAGCTGGTTGCGTAGGCATTGAAGCCGCGGCAAAGAACGCAGGGTTTAAAGTAAAAGTTCCTTTTACTGCCGGTCGCACCGATGCAACGCAGGATCAGACCGATGTCGCATCATTTGCAGTACTAGAGCCACTGGCCGATGGTTTCCGCAATTACAGACATGCCTCTGATACTCAATTAGCAGAGGTCACACTTGTCGATAAAGCCGCACTTTTATCGTTAACACCTCCAGAGATGACAGTTCTAGTAGGTGGAATGCGTGTTCTCGGAGCTAACTTTGATGGCTCAAAGGTAGGTGTGCTGACAAAGAAGAAGGGATCGCTGACAAATGACTTCTTCAAAAATATTCTCGACATTAAATATCGTTGGTCACCTACAAAGGGTGATGAGAATTTATTCGAGGCTCATGAGGCCAAAGGTTCAGGCAGTGCCAAGCCGGTGTGGGTGGCATCTCGCGCCGATCTAGTCTTTGGTTCGCACTCAGAACTACGTGCTTTATCTGAAGTCTATGCAAGTGATGATGGAGGTAAAAAGTTTGTCGCCGATTTCATCACAGCATGGGTCAAAGTAATGGAGCTAGATCGTTTCGATATTTAGAGAACTTCGACATTTATCGTGTGCCAACCCTCGGCGCCATTTGGATCAACCGGAACATATGCCTCTGGCTGCACAACTCCATCACCATCGGTTGCGCGTACGGAGATAACATGAACACCATGTTTAGGATTCCAATCGATCCACCACTGTCTCCACGTTGTCTTTGCAATTTGCGGGCCAAGAGTCGCCTCTCGCCACGGTAGATTTCCAATCTTCACCTCAACTTTGGAGATACCCCGAATCATGGCCCATGCAACTCCGGCAATAGCTAACTTTCCAACTGGTAATTCAGCGCCATTACTTGGCGTATCAATTCGCGAAGCGGTCTTTATCGGTGCGCGCTCAGACCATCCGCGTGAAATCCAATAGCCATGTTTTACATCAAAGCGTGTTAATTCGATTCGGGTTAACCACTTAACCGCCGAAACATAGCCATAAATTCCTGGAACAATAATTCGTGCTGGATATCCATGAGCCAAGGGCAGAGTCTCACCATTCATTCCAATTGCAATCATTGCATCGCGTCCATCAAGGGTGGCTACCGGAAAGCCCGCGGTAAAACCATCTACCGAGTAGCCCATCACCTGATCGGCATCGGCAGAAGGTCCAGCCTCGCGAATCAAATCATCTAGCCGAACTCCCAACCATCGTGCATTACCAACTAGATCTCCGCCAATCTCATTTGAAACGCAGGCGATTGTTCCGTCGAGTTCAAAAACTGGCCGCGCGATTAACTCCTGATAACTCAGAGTAAATGGATTATCGACCATTCCAACTATCTCTAACTTCCAATCATCGGTTGAAACATTTGGAATTGCCAACGAGGTATCAATCCGATAGAAATCTTCATTAGGTGTAAAAAGCGGTGATAATCCCGGCGTAGTTAAGGCCGGATCTACTGGGGGGTTAGGTAGAAACTTCAACGGTTTAGGAAGTGCAATCTTAATTCTCTCGATTTGAACGCTAGCCTTTTGAGCAAACAATTTAGCGGCCCCCGTGGCGGCAATACCTACCGCTCCAATTACAGCGACTGCCTTCAATACATCTCGCCGAGAAATCTCTACGCCTGAATCCACACTCTCGCTTCCTTGCAGGCTCAACCATCGCAAGGCATACAGAGTGACGCCTCCAGAGATAAAGGCGGGTAGAACTGAAAAGAGGTTCGAGCGCGCATCAAGCAAGGCGGCCCAGCTTGCAGCAATCGACATAGCCGCGACAGTTGAGTATGCAACGCCTCTTTTACCGCTCATATATGCACGGCCTACAATAAGAGAGAGTCCAAAAACAGCCGCCAAAATACTCACAATAAGAAAGAGTTTGTCGTAGGTACCAAAAAGATTAATAACTATTTTTTTTACCGGCGGTGGTACGTAATCGATGATTCGATTTCCTAGAGAGATAACTGGACTCTGCCAATTGCTATATAGCGAAGCAACTAAATGGCCGATAGATACTCCGGCAACCATTGCCAGCGGACCAAAAACGCTTCCTAATCGCTTACTCTCCATTAACCAAGACCGGACTCATCTTCTCCATGAGCACTCCCCTCTGGAAAATCTAAAGTCAAGCCAACGAAAACCTCTAATTTTAAGCCTTAATGAAAACCGAACCTGCATCTTCACTTGCAACATATTTACGTAGCGCTCTTTCAGCTGGGCCACGAGTTACCGCACCAGTAACGGCGTTGAAACCTGAGCCATGGCAAGGACAGGCTAACGCTCCACCTGAGCCTCTTATTTGGCACCCTTCGTGTGTACAAATTGCGCTCACCACGATCACTAAGCCATTAACGCGAGTCACAGAAACTGGAAATGTGGGTTCGTTAGCGGGCTTAACGTCGAGTATTTTTATTTCGCCTTCAGCAATATCACTGGATTTTGCTACGAAAGTTAAGTCACCGACGCTTGCGCTTTGACTCGGTGTTGGTTTTGGTGAAGCAGGTGGATTATCAGAAGTCGTGCTTGAAGGTTTGGGAGAGCTTGATACAACTTTTGCTCCCTTTTTCCAGATCAACTTTCCCTTTGATTTAACACAGATGTAGGTGTAACCCTGAAAAACTATTTTCTGACCAAGCTTTTTTGGCTTTAATTTTGGACCAGCCGCAGCCAAGGCGTCAGTGCCGAAGAGTGATAGTAGCGAGGCAGGGATTATCGCAAGAAGATTACGTCGGACAAGTTTCATACGCTAAACCGTAACGCCAGCGCTTCTTTAATCTGATTCCCATGATCTCGGGGATGATTTGAATATACCTTTAACCATTTAGCAATTGTGTACTCTCCGGATTCGCTGTGGTTCCCGGCCCTGCTCAGATCTGAATCCTTCAATCGCTTGACGATATCCAACGAAGCCGCTCTTACGGCAAGCAGCACAGCGATAGAGTTTTCAACGGGGAATTCGGTGTAACCCAAAATCTCATTGTTAGCCCAAGCCGCTTCGTCGTAACCCTGAATCAACGAGCCTTCGGGCTCTGCAATCAATCGACGTAATCGTGCATACGACTGCGCTTCGCTATCGGCTAAATGGTGGATCACCTGACGAGGCGACCATCCACTCACTTGATGTTTATCTAAATCGGCCGGCGTTAAGGAAGCAATTATGTCGGCAACATATTTTGTAGCTGCCTCATATTCGACTGCATACTCTTTCAATTACATCTCAATTGCTTCATAGAGCTGAAGACCGGTCTGGCTGGGGCAGGACTTTGCTATCGCAATCGCAGCTTCAATGTCGACGGCCTTAATAACGGTATAGCCGCTAATTGGATTCTTCTCCGGTGGGATAACCGATGCTGAATCCGAAGTCACAAGCATGCCACCCATAAATGGATTGCCCATTTCAGTAACACTCTCTTTTATAGATTCAAACCATGTCATCCAAACATCCATGTCGCTATCGCTTGGGGTGGCGTTTGGTTCTGAGTTATATAGAAAAACAAATTTCTTCATTGTTCTCTCCGTTTCAGGATGGATGAGACCTCATCCATCTTGCGATAAATTTAATTGACCAACCCACAAATGGGAAGGGTTCCTGCCACCCCTTTTTATCTGACTATTGCAATTGAAAACCGCACACTCTGGGTGAGGCGGGAAATTCAGTTTTTCACTCAAAACGAACCCATCCTTTCACTTAAAACTAAGAAGCCATTCACCTTCGGTTCCCACAGCCTTCACTTGCTTACGTCAATCTAACGCCATGAACCTTTGGAGTTTTACTCACAACTTTCATGCACCCCAACAGCCTGTCGATGAATACTCACAGTTAGAGCTCGATCAACGCACCCGCATCAGTCGCATCCGTCGTGCGACTCAACAGCATGATGAGGAACTACTCCGTCAAGCAGTGATCTTGGATCAAAGCCGCCGCATCGCCTAAAAGCCAAAACGCCTTCAAAAAACCTAATCCTCCCCTCAGTTCACCTGGAGATGAATTTTCAGGCGTGTCAGTACTAGCCACTAAATTTAGTGATTCAGATTATGAAAAAGTTAGATTTCTTGGTGCCGAATACTTATCCCAAAGAGGTCAGAAGTGACTCTAAGCCGATCGAGTGCGCTGGCGTGATTTAGTTGAATGCGAAACACTTTTATTTGTATTTAGAGTCAGAATTTTCGCAATTTCCTGCCTCTCTTTTGTAGGGAGCGGCTCAAGTGACAAGCGCATACCCAGAGCAGCTGCAACTTCAGTAAGTGTGCTCAAAGTAGGGTTATCGGTTCCGCCGATAAAAAAGCGTCTTATGTTGGCTGGTTCAGAACCAAGTTGACGTGCGACATCGGCCTTTGTGTAACCTTTTTTATCTCGTACTTGATTTAGCGTGTTAACCAGCGAATCAAAAGTGGAGCTTCGAATCGACTCTAATAAAAATAGTCGCATCTGCTCGGGATCTTTCAGATCTTTGTCCAAATCATCCCAGAACACGTTCTTCTCAATTGTCATGACACCCCTCTATGCAGTCAGCGTATCATAAAAGATACACTCATGTAACTCGGCCCAAAAGAGTATTAAGACCCTTAACCTTTACCCATGCCGCCTAAAGACCCAACCCGTGAGGCCCATTTCCCCGCTATCGAAAAACGCTATGGCGAAAAAATGGCCTACTGGTTCAAGGTTATGGCCACACTCGAGGGCAAGAAATATCTAGAACAGATCGCCCACCTTAAAGAGAGTTACGGATTTTCCCAAGCCCATGCCAACGCCTTGGTGATGTACTCACGCGGATCTACATCATCGCGCCGCTTTGAAACACCGAATGATTACTTCAAAACCCTAAGCCCGGAGCAGCGAAAAACGATCAAAGCGATCTTCGCAGCAATTACAAGTAAGTATCCCAAGTTAGAGCTCGTAATCGCCTGGAATCAACCCATGCTTCGACTTGATAAAAAATATATTTTTGGCGTATCAACAACCAAGAATTACATTCTCTTAGCTCCCTTTAGCGCCGATGTATTAGATGCATTCAGACCAAAACTAAGCGAGTACACAGTCAATAAGAAAACAATCGCCATTCCAAATGACTGGCAGGTCGATGCCAAATTACTACTTGGGATGGCAAAGATGAGAATGGCTGAGAGTTAAGATCGAGTGCTGGCTTTTTGTATCTCAAACTCGATACTCTCTGTCTGTGCGCAAAAACTTACTCAGAATATTTACTGTCGTCACATTGATCTCCTTGATGTGGCCAGTGCAGATATCTCTGGCTAATCCAAATGAAATAAAGTTAGAGATTGAAAGTATCGATACACCCACTGTTCAAGTTCAAGGCTCTAACGGAGAGCGCGGGGCTGCACTAGCACGCCTTGCAGATGGTCGCTTACTTCTAGGTGGCGGTGCTAGCGGGCTCAATCTCTATCTCTATGACTTAAGCGATGGTACTCAGACTCTGCTTGGGCGAGCAGGTAATGCAAGTGAGCGTATCAATGACTCACGATTTGCAATTACGGATATCGCCGTCATGCGCAAATCTGCCAATACCCTTGCATTAGTTATCTCCTATCCACGGTATGACCGATCTAAAGAGTGCGTCTCAGTTGTTCTCTACTCTTATACCGCCAACATTGGAATCAAACCCTCGTTAAAACGCGGAAAGCTCTGGTTTAAAAGCAAGCCCTGCGTTCCAATTAGCGCAGTACAGCATGCATCTGGTCGAATTGAAACTATTGATAAAAAATCTCTCTATCTCACAGTTGGCGATTTAGGTTATACCGAGATCGGCAATAGAGCTAAGCGAGGAGATCTAGGTTCAGTTTTTAAGATAAGTGCGAACAAAGTCGTGAAGATTTCTTCAGGACATAGAAATGCCCAAGGAATACTTCGAATTGGCAAGGATCTCTACATTTCAGAACACGGTCCACGTGGTGGAGATGAACTTAATTTAATCGAAACCGGGGGCGATTACGGATGGCCCTTCGTGTCCTATGGCGAACCATATAGTTCAGGAGATTACGTAAAGCCAACTAATACCGGTACTCACGAAGGTTATAAGAAGCCGCTCTACAACTGGGTTCCATCGGTTGCCCCAACGGAGTTGATTCAACTTCCCGCCGATAATTCCTGGGGTCCATGGTCCTCCTACATTGTCATGGGTACTTTAAAAGAACAGGTGTTAATCTTTATCGAAATGCTGGATCGAAGGCAGGTCGGAAAGGTAGTTAAGGTCAACGTGAATGAGAGAGTTCGAGATCTCGATTTATCAAAAGGCGGCTCAATAATCGCGACAACTGATAGCGGAAAACTCCTCGTTATTAATCTAGCCCGTTAGCTAGGCAAGCACCGTACCTAGAAGTACTTGGCTTGCCTTTCTTAGCAGCTCCACTTAATGAGTGTCTTAGGACTTAAAGCTCTTGCCACCATCGTGTGAGACGAAGATTGCATCGGTAGTTACGGCAACAAAGAGCTTTGCATTCATCGAAATACTCGCTATCTCAGTAGATAACGTTGCAATCTTTTTCCAGCTCTTTCCACTATCAACTGAGCGATAGATCGCCTTTCCGGAGGATGCATAGAGAGTTGCACCTACAATTTCTATCGAACTCAACTTCAGCGAAGATTTTATAGAAGTTGTTGTTTTAAAAGCATTGGTGGTTTGCAATAATTTCCCCGACTCCAGCGCAAGCGCGCTGCCACTCTTGGTATTTAAAATGACGATATCTGAGTATTTGTTCTCTCCCAATTTTCGCCAGCTCTTGCCCAAATTTGATGAGTACATCAACTGACCGCTGCTTGAATCAGCTCCGTAAATATCCTGTTTACCGACAATTAACATATGGAAATCAACTTTGCCTTGCAACGAAACTTGCTTCCACGAGACTCCCCCATCTGTTGATGAAAGGAGTCCAATCGGATTAGGCAGCTTTGATTTGGCCCCTGGGTGGCCACTGGAATAAAGGGTTCGTCCATATGGAGCTAACCCCATCACATCAAAATCATCTTTTCCTATTTTCTTCATCAAATTCTCAGCTAGATACTCATAGAGACCTTCGTGCGTATTGAGCAGAACCCGATCCCCAAATACTTTCACATCATGAATATGTGAAACCGATCCATATGTGGCTCCAAAACTCTGTGGCACCCAAATCAAAGCCCCAATCAACGCTATTACTAAACCCGCTATTACTGATTTACGCATAAGAAAATGCTACATGAGCCTTAACAATTCGGCTCAACTTCAGTCATAAAAGCAATAAACTCTCACTGTGATTGTTCAAGCTCGAAGCGCAATTTTAGACAACCAGCTTACGAATGATCTTTGGATAGAGGTGATTCAAGGACAGATCACAGCTCTTTCTCATGGGGTCCATGACACACCTGACAGAGTAATCGAAGGGGTTCTAATTCCGGGATTTATCGATATCCACAGCCACGGTGGAGGTGGAAGTTATTTTTCAGCCAATTCGGTTGCTGAAATTGAAAAAGTAGTTGCTACACACCGCTCCTTTGGAACCACTGGCATTATGGCTTCTTTAGTGACTGATTCGATTGAGAATCTAAAAAAGCAAATACAACGACTTATTCCTTTTTTTGTTCGAGGTGAAATTATTGGAATTCATCTTGAGGGTCCATACCTATCGCATGCACGATGTGGTGCACATGAACCTTCACTCTTATTAGAACCAAAAATTGATCAACTTCAAGAGTTGATAAGTATCGGAGAAGGTGCAATTCAGATGATCACAATTGCACCTGAACTTAATGGTGCATTAGAGGCGATAAAATTCTTATCACTCCAAGGCATCAAGGTTGCAATTGGCCATACTGATGGCAATTATTCAGATGCAGCGGCGGGTACCGATAGTGGTGCAACTATCATCACCCACTTCTTAAATGCAATGAGTAAAGAGCATGGTGAGAATAGCATTGCAAACTTTGTGCTAAATGATGAACGGATTTTAGTCGAACTTATTCTTGATGACCACCACGTCCCATTTATTACTGCATCGGAGATTCTTAACACCATTGGATCCAGAGTAATACTTGTCTCTGATGCTATGGCTGCCGCTGGTTGCGCTGACGGCGAGTACGCAATCGGAAAATTGGCTGTACAAGTACAGAATGGAGTTGCTCGATTGGCTTCAAATTCGAAATTGGCTGGCAGTACAATTATGATGTCACAAAGTTTTATTAATGCAATACATGAATGCGGAATCTCACTTGTCCAGGCAGTAAGAATGGCAGCGACTAATCCGGCACAAGCACTTGGGATAACTGATCGAGGTGCAATCAGAGTTGGTATGCGAGCAGATTTGCTGGAGTACCAACCAAATGAAAAAAAGGTCTCGCTAATTAATTTGTGAGAGTAACCTTGC
Source organism: Candidatus Planktophila sp. (assembly GCA_030681675.1). NCBI lineage: Bacteria > Bacillati > Actinomycetota > Actinomycetes > Candidatus Nanopelagicales > Candidatus Nanopelagicaceae > Candidatus Planktophila > Candidatus Planktophila sp. Next base: position 1,103 of record JAUXRP010000037.1, on the reverse strand, counting down.
TCAACCCAGCAGGTGCATCTGGGTTAAAGCCAGAAGCAACTGAAAACTCTAAGGCAAATCGCTGCAAAACCATCGCATCAACAATTGTTGAGGTAATTTCATCATCACAATTTGATCCTGAAATTACAATATCGCTATCAATGACAGTTCCACCATTGCCAATCCAGAAGATTCGAGGATTTATTTCGCGGATTTTCACCGTAGCTTCGATGATTGAAGATTCTGGCATGTGCGAAGGCGCAACGATAAAGAGTTGAGTATCGGCAGTGAGTGCAGAGATTGGACCATGTAGATAGTCAGCGGTTGATAATCCCTGCACCGAGATCTTGGAGGTTTCTTGAATCTTCAAGGCGGCTTCACGAGCATTTGGATAAGCAAAGCCGCGACCGAGAATTACTATCTCTTTGTTACGAGATGTGGCCTCAATCGCTTCTCTCACTAATCCAGGGGTTTGGGCTATTCGTATCGCCTCGCTAATGATCTGCTCGACATTTACCTTTTTATCTGTCCATGCCGCAACTAATAAATATGAAATTAATAACTGTGCGCTATAGGACTTAGTTGCCGCTACTGCCAATTCTGGTCCTGCGAGTAATGAGAAATGTTGGTGGGCAATTCTTGCTAACGGTGACGCATCATCATTCGTAATCGCAATTAGATAGGCATTTGCTTGACGTGCCGCGCCCGCAAACTTAACGAGATCTGGAGACTGACCGCTTTGACTGACTGCAATAATTAAAGTATTTGAATATTTGAGTTCTGAACCGTAAACAGTCACCGAAGATGGTGATGTAAGGCCTACTGGAAGACCTATCTGTGTTTCAATTAAATACTTTAAATAGTGAGCGGCGTTATCAGAAGTTCCACGTGCAAGAATGAGTACGGTGTGAATTTTCTCTTCGATTAGTAGATTCTTGATTGAAGCGAAGGCATTCATGTTATCGAGTATCGCCTTAAACACCTTGGGGGTTTCGTCGATTTCTGAGGCCATAATGGTGCCAAATTGCTTCATGTGCTTATCTTCTCACAAATTTTCACCTACCCTCTCGCTGTGGCTGCCTAGAACAACTTGTCAGAATCTTCTTAGCCATTCCATTTAACTA
>JAUXRP010000036.1 GCA_030681675.1 Candidatus Planktophila sp. | reverse complement strand
ATCACGAGCACTATGACACCATCAGGACCATCTGGAAGAGAAAATGCACCAAGTTATCTTTTGCGTTCGGGGCGTCATCTCGCCGCTGCTGGCCAATGTGTACCTGCATTACAGTCTTGATCTGTGGTTTGCTCGGGTGTTCTCCCGGTCGTGCGATGGCAAGTCGCGCCTCATCCGGTATGCTGATGACTTTGTCGTGTGTTTTCAAAGAGAAAGCGACGCGCGACGGTTTCGGGCAGACCTCGAGGAGCGACTGGGAAAATTCGGTTTGGAAGTAGCGGCGGAGAAGACCAAGGTCATGGAGTTTGGCCCCTTGGCCGAGCTGAAGGCACGGACGAGAGGAGAGAAACCCCAGACCTTTGACTTTCTGGGATTGACGCATTTTTGCAGTCGGACGCGAAATGGCCGACGCTTCCGGATGAAGCGCCTTACCTCGCGGAAGAAATTCAAGGCCAAGCTGCTGGCGTTTAAGGAGTGGCTGAAGGCGAATCGAACGACTCCTGTCTTCGAGCTGATGAAGACTGTTGCTGCCAAGGTACGAGGGCATATCGCGTATTATGGTGTGACAGACAATTCTCGGGGAATTGGGCGATATGTCCACGAAGTTCGCGGACTGCTCTTGAAGTGGCTTGACCGTCGAGGAAAGCGAGGGAGCATGACCATGGAAAAGTTCAAGCGGCTCCTTAGAAAGTTTCCTCTGCCGAGACCGGTGATAAAGGTGAACCTGTTCGCATCGAAGTGAAAGTAATGATGAGGAGCCGTGTGCGTGAATAGCGCAAGCACGGTTCTGTGAGGGGCCGGTGACAACGGTGAAGACAAGGTACCATGCAGCAGTCACGTAGTAGCCGCGTGCGGCGAGGCGTCACTAAAAGACTTGTTGCAATACCTTGTATTCACGGGAGAAGCCGGTCTACTCGACTAAACAGTGAAATTTCCGAATTGCCCCACTTCTTGGTAGCGATTTACATAGACGTAAGATGCTGCAAGAATTGACGCACTTACAATAATTGATATAGCTGAGCCTCTTGCAAAATGACTGGAGATTTTCCTGATAACGGAAAAATATTTAATAACATATTGAAATAATTGAGCTTAATGGCATTCTATGGTATTGTTTTGTACCACCAAAACTAAACCAAGGAGAATGCCAATGAAGCTCCCCGACAAGATATCATGGTTGATGGGTTGTGTCCAAAGAAGTCTGTTTCCCCATCTGAACCAATGCTTGAAAACACCGCTTACCGAGCAGGAGGAGCGCCTGGTGTCAATTCTGGAGATTCTCCAGATTGAGCGGTATATTCCAAAGAGCGGGACTCGCTATCGCTGGCCCGGCCGCAATCCTCTTGACCGGAAGGCCGTGGCCCGGTCGTTCGTGGCGAAGGCGCTCTATCGGCATCCGACGACCAGCGATTTGATCCGCGCCTTGCAGTCGGCAGAGAATTTGCGGCGTATATGCGGGTTTGTGACTTCTCGAGATATTCCGTCGGAAGCAACATTCTCGCGGGCCTTCGCCGAATTTGCCGCCAGCGGGCTTGGCAACCGGGTTCACGATGAGCTGGTTGGGGAATACCTTTCTGATGAGCTTGTCGGACACATAAGCCGGGATTCCACGGCCATTACCGGTCGCGAGAAGCCGGCGAAAAAGGTGGCAAAAGAGCCCAGGAAGCCCCGCAAGAGAGGGCGTCCCGCCAAGGGTGAGCAGCGGGAGCCGGCCGTCGAGAAGCGAATTGACCGCCAGGTCCACCAGACTGCGGAGGAAGCCATCCGTGAGCTGCCGGTCACCTGCGACCGTGGGACCAAGAAGAATGCCAAGGGGTACAAGATGTCTTGGAACGGCTACAAGCTGCATCTGGATATAAACGATACGGGGCTGCCGGTCAGCGCCCTTGTCACTTCTGCTTCGCTGCATGACAGCCAGGCAGCCATTCCGCTGATCAAGCTGACCAGCAGGAAGGTGACATACCTCTATGACCTGATGGATGCAGCCTACGATGCCATGCGGATAGCGGAGACAAGCCGGGAATTTGGGCATGTCCCGATCACGGATAAAAATGGACGTGGTCAGGAGGTCATCCCCATGGCGCCTCACGAAGCAGAACGCTATAAAATCCGGTCCACTGCGGAACGGGCAAACAGTCGGCTGAAGGAAGACTTCGGAGCCAACAATGTCATGGTCAAAGGACACAGCAAGGTAACCCAGCACCTGATGTTTGGGGTCATCGCCCTGTTTGCGGATCAGCTTCTACGTCTGCTCGGTTAGGTTGTCAAAGATCAAAAAAACGTGTCATCGCGGGGAGAGGTGCGCCCGCCGTGGCAGAATATTCGCAAAAAACGGCAAAATGAGTATTGAAAGGTTAACCATGCTCCATCGATAGGCAAAAAATCGACAGGAAAATTTGACCGTGATTTACAAACGCTCATTTTGCAAGAGGCTCCGTGAATTTGCCTTAAAGCCTGTCAGCAAAAAAGATCTAGCGGATATGGTGCGGAGGGCGTTGGATGACGCGCAACAGGGATGGCAAAAAACCGCCGGCATCGCATAACTATGTTAAGTTATTGGAATTACACACAAGCAAGATTGACCTTTCAGCTTTACCTATTTACCGGCAAATTCCCGCTGTCGTCTATCTGCATGGCCGATCTCAACCAGTCAACGAGCATCCTTTGAAATCCCGCCACTGAATTTCAACCGTTCTCTACGGGATAATTTAAAATTGCGGTCTTGCTGAAACAGTTGATATTGCCAATGATTTTGATGATGTCATCAAGTTTCCGCTTATCACCCCTCTTGTGAATTATATCGAGTTAGGAATGCGTAGGATGCAGCTGTATTTCGTTGTCAAGACTGTTAGGTTGATGTAGATATCAGCACTGTAGGTTGGGGTGAGGAACGAACCCCAACATTGTGTCATGAAACCGGATGGTTGCAATGCGGTACCGGCGCGCACGGGTTGATGGCGGCACATATTTTTTCACCGTGAATCTTGCCCC
>JAUXRP010000035.1 GCA_030681675.1 Candidatus Planktophila sp. | reverse complement strand
TTCGCCTTGGAGAGAGCCGTCGCCATTGACTGAGTAAGTGGTGGCGTGGGTGGTGGTGAAGGTGCAGAGGCTGTCGGTGATGACGCAGGAGCCTTGGTCGTTCCAGAGAGCTTCGTTTTCGTTTTGGTATTGGATTTGCATTGTCTTGCCGTTATGCTGGGAGCCGAGGTAGATATTGAGGGTGACCGGGTTGTTGGTGAAAGTCAGTTGGGTGCCGGGGACACCGACTTTGATAGCAGCCAGACTGTCGGGGACTTCGCTCCGGACATCCCGGAGGGTGATGTCAAAAGCGGACATATCGAAGTTGCCACCCTCGGTGTTAGTGATGACGGTATTGTCCGGCAGGGTGATTTGGTTGGCGCCGGTAGCCAGGGTGACGTCGATATGGGTGGTGACTTGATTGGTGCTGTCGAGAGTGCCGGAATCAAAAGCGATGTAGCTGTCGGTGTAGAGTTCGGTGATGTCGGTGGGAGTGGGATTGCTGACCGTTATTTCACCTGCCAATGTGGTGAAACTTTGTTCCTCACCATAACCAGAACCGGAACTGTTAGTAGCTTTGGCCCGGTAGTAATAGGTGGTGTTGGGAGCAAGATTGGTTATCGGACAAGAATAGACGCCGCTAGAACCAGCACCGGCACTACAAGAATCGGTATATATCCCACTGGTTGTCCCCCATTGGATATCCCGACTAATCGGATCTTCACCGTTAGTATTAGTCACATTACCATTACCCGTGGCTGAATTGAAAGTAATGCCAGTGGTGGCATTAGTGGAAACGGACGGCGAGACCCAGACTGTCAGTTTGAGATAATCGGTGTTGAGGATTGCATCAGTACCGGAAGCTGATGGATTGGTCGAATGGACGAGAATCCTGATTTTTTTGTCGACATCGAGATAATCTTCAACATTAGCGGTAATTTGTTGAGTGGATGGGGTTTCTGGCATTGTTGCGCTGGTATTAGCCAGTGATTCCAGAGTTTCCCAGGTTGAAGTGTCGTTGTTCCAGATTTTAGTTGTGATACCATTGCCGGCACTGGCTGTCGCGTAGGCAAGAAGATTCAATTCTAGCTTAGATTGATTGGCATAGGCACTGGTATCGAAGGTGTAGAGCTGGGAAGCATAAGCAGGCATAAAAATATTTGAATTTTCAAGGCAACGAACAGAGCAAGCGTAAGCACGGCGCCAATTTTCAGTCAGATCCACTGCTGATACAACAATTCGTGGAGCATAGATAGTTTTTAAAGTGCTTCCAGTCAGACTAGTTGACCAATAATAGCCGCCAATACCCTGACTAACGATTGCGGCAGTATCACCGTTCCGCATGCCGGCGGTAGTAAATTTCAAATTTGAGCTGAAAGCCGTGTTGTAATTCGTGATACCGGCGGCTGACACAATTGCGCTCCATTCCGTTATCGTTGGCAGACGGAAACCAGTAGGGCATGGATTATTTATGCCATCTTCTCCTTGCCAGAGGTTATCATTTCTCGTACTACGCCAGTCACGAGGAGCATTATCATTTTTTATAAAATTAGCATGACCAGGTGTATCAGTAAGACTGAGTACGGTCGTCGTACCGCTAGGTGTTGGTCTGACAATCTGATGTCCATCTACACCTCGACCCCATTGAAAAATCCACCCATAAGCCGCTGAATCATTATATGCCGTAGCCACCCGAGTAGCGCCCAAGTTTCTATCGAGCCAACATTTACCATCCGCACCGAGTACTGTGCCGTAAGTTATTCCATCCCTGGAAACAGTGGAAGTTCCACATGCGAAAGAAGTGGCTGCTGTAGTGTTCGCATAATCCGAGTCGTCAGATGCGACGCTTGTATAATTTTCAGAAGTAAAAGGTGTGCCTTGATAATCC
>JAUXRP010000034.1 GCA_030681675.1 Candidatus Planktophila sp. | reverse complement strand
TAGTTCCGACGGCGTTTCAAGACTGTCAACCCGCCCAGAATTGCGATCAATGCGCCAGCAAGCATCAGAGTTTGAATGAGCCTTTCCAGACCAACTGGTTTGAGCGTGTTGTAGTTGGCAAGGTTTTCATCAAATACTTTTACAAGTCCGTTGAAGCGCTCCATCGATGCAGGCATTGTTTGCAGGGCTTGAGCAGTTGCAGGAAAGTTGCTGCCGAGAAAACTCTGCAACTGATCCGGTGTCATTTTTAACTGTGTGGCTAACGCAGGCAACATTGCTGTTTGCATCTCGTTGCCCATTGCGCCGATAGTTGTGAGTGCGCCAGCTGCGTTAGTTACCAACTCTTGGGTGTAGACGGGCTTGAGATTTGCATTCAACTGGTCAGCATCGGCTGCCTTTGCGGGCAACGACAGTGCGATTGGTGCAACCAAAAGGAGAACTCCCACCACGATCGCTGCTTTAGCGCCCGCATTGGGTGAGCGCAGCATTAGAGCTCCAATGAGGAAAATTAGTAGACCTGTGCCAAACATTGCCCAAGGAACGGTGGTGGCTGGAAGATTTGTTGTGGGGATAGCGTCGGCCGATGTGAACAAGGGCCGCTGCGTATCCAAGGTATCTATCAATCCGTTGAAAGTTGGAACAACGGTTGGCAATGCGCTCATTCCCGCTGCAACAGCTGGAAAATTTTGAGAAACAAAGCCATTGAACTGCTCTGCTGTCATCTTTAACTGCTGGCTTAGAGCGGGTGCAAGTTTGGTAGTGAATTCGTTTTCTACTGCAGACAGGCCGGCTATATCTGCACGTGCGGTGTCGATTGAACTCTGTGTCAGCGCCGGACGGAAGTCGGTGATCAAATTCTCGAAGGCAGGCCCGACGGCAAATAGATTGCCGATTAGTGTGATCGTAACTAGGCCAACGCCTATTAGCATCACCAAGAATGCAGTCGCTTTATGTAAAGGACCTGAACTTACTAAAGGAGCGGGCGCTGAACTCTCTGATGTGGAAAATCTGTTTTTCATATTTAATTCTCGTTTCGCTAGTCGAACATGATTAATGAGAGACCGGTTCATGTCCTGTGCGATCGACTAATTCATGGACCGCAAGCGTGGGACTAGAGTCCCGATTTATCTAAGGCTACAACTCAGTTCTGGGGGATAGAAGAAGGTGTCAGTGTTGGATTCATCACTTACGCTCTTTTTTTATTTTGATGATATGGTGACGATTCTTGACGCAACCTAGTTGCAGATTGAATCTTTGCTTACGAAACACTTACATTATTGTGGGCATTCATATTTATCTACCTTGGGGGATACATGACATACCAAAGTTCAATTCATGAAGGTGCGCAAGGGCTGCAACCAGAGCTAGTGGAACTACGTCATAGATTGCACCAACGACCTGAAATCGGACTGCATCTACCAGAGACGCAGGCCATGGTGCTTTCGGCACTGGACGGACTCGGATTAGAGATCTCTTTAGGTAAAACATCCTCATCAGTGACTGCTGTACTGCGGGGTGCAAAGCGCGGTAAGGCTGTACTTCTTAGAGGTGATATGGACGCACTTCCAATTCATGAGGAGTCCGGTGTGGATTTCTCCAGCACTATCGATGGCGCGATGCATGCATGCGGACATGACTTGCATACGGCGATGCTTGTTGGGGCAGCTAAATTGCTTTCAGCACATCGCGATCATTTACAAGGCGATGTAGTTTTTATGTTTCAACCTGGCGAAGAGGGCCACGATGGCGCCGCCCACATGATTGCCGAGGGAGTTTTGGATGCCGCGGGGGTTCGAGTTTCATCGGCATATGGAATCCATGTCACTTCTGGATCAGTGCCGCGTAATGTCTTTACAACGAAATCGGGCACAATGATGGCTTCGGCCGATGAACTTCACGTTACAGTGCGCGGTGCAGGTGGTCATGGTTCAATGCCACACTTTGCTAAGGATCCAATTGTTGTGGCTGCGCAGATGGTCGGGGATTTACAGACACTTGTGACGAGAAATTTTGATATTTTTGATCCAATTGTTGTCACTGTTGGATACTTTCATGCAGGTACTAAAGCAAATATTATTCCGAGTGAGGCAAAATTCGAGGTAACAATTAGGGCGTTTTCACTCATTGCCCGTGAAAAGATACTTCGCGAAGCAAAGTTACTGTGCGAAAAAATTGGCGAGGCTTATGGCCTTGAAGTAGATGCAGTTGCCATGGGTCAGTATCCGGTGACGATAAATAATTCCGAGCACGCCCAGTTTGTAGCCGATACCGCCATTGACCTTTTTGGTAAAGATTCCTACGCACCAATGGAGTTTCCTATTGCTGGGGCCGAAGACTTTTCTAGAGTTTTACTTGAAGTTCCTGGAAGTTACATGTTCTTAGGAGCTTGTACTAGCGATGATTATGCAACGGCACCTAGTAACCACAGCGCCTTGGCTACTTTTGACGATAGCGTTTTGTGCAAAGGTGTGGAAATACATGCCGAACTTGCAATGAGGGCGCTTACCCGAGAAAAGTAGTTCATGATGAAAATTAAGATTCTATCTCTAGTAGTAGTAGCAATCCTGGTCGGCGGAATTGTCGGTTTCTTCGTTGGCAGAGAATTCAACCCCAGTTTTAATACTGAACAGGCTCCGCGTGCAACACCAACTCCAAGTTTGAGCACAGTGCCAACTCCAATTCAACTTCTCTGTTTTGATGCGGTTAATGGTTCGCTGCGAAGTACGAATGTTGCCTCTGGATGCTTGGAAAACGAAGAGAGCTTGGGCGAGAGTGAGTATTTAACAGCCACCGAGAATCCAACGGATCTCAATCAGTTTTTAAAAGTTCGTTTTTTGGCTGCTCAAGCTGGTGCCAAGAAGGAAGGCATTACACTCGCAATCACATCTGGATTTAGATCTTACGAACGCCAAGCTTTTCTCTTTAAATCGGCGGTGAAAAAATATGGAAGCGAAGCACTTGCATCGAGATGGGTACTCCCACCGGATATTTCCCACCATCCATTGGGCTTAGCGATAGATGTTAACTACCCCGATGATCACCTTTCAACTTTGTGGCTTGAGGAAAATGGATACGTGTATGGACTTTGTCGTCCATATGAGAACGAGTGGTGGCATTTTGAAGGTCTGACAGCGCCAGGCCAACCTTGCCCAGCAATGATTTCAGATGCATCGTCGACCTATTCTGAATAAATTCACTTAGAAAGTGCGCATTTGTCGAACCACTCCATCGATGGTAACTAATTTAACTAAAACTATCTAAGATAGTGAGCGTGCTAAGCGAACCGTTGGCGACAAAGAGGGATATCGATTATTTAACGACTGAGGCCGTTGTATTAGTGGAAAAACTGTTAGTTATCTCATCGGCTAGACGTAACCGGCGAGATGAGGCGAATCGAAAGCGCTTTGCACGGTTGCTCAAAGATCCTGCGGCAGTTCAATTAACGATGGCTCTGACCGATGAAGTGATCCGTATTAGTTCACTAAAGCAGGCGGCGCGAACACTTCGTCGAATTTCCAAGCTCGCAACTTCGAGGGGGTTAGGTTTTCTCGATTTTCTTGGAATTAAAATCGGTGGGCTTTTTTCTTTTCTCGCCCCAAACCAAGTTATGCAAATCGTGCACTGGCGAGTTCGGAGCGCGGCCGATGGAATAATTCTCCCTGCAGAATCGATCGCTCTGAGAAACCATATCAAGAAACGATCTGAGCAAGGTGTTCGGCTAAATATTAACCTCTTAGGTGAGGCCGTCTTAGGTGATAGTGAAGCCAGCGCAAGATTGAGTTCGATAATTGAATTAGTTCAGCGACCCGAGATTAACTATATTTCGGTGAAGATTTCATCGATTGTAAGTCAGCTAATTGCCATTGATCATGTGGGCTCAGTTGATCGCGCCTGTGTGCAACTACGTTTGCTTTACCGCCAAGCGCAGATGTCCGGCGTTTTCGTAAATTTAGATATGGAGGAGTTTCGGGATTTAAGAATTACGGTTGATGCATTCAAAAGGGTTTTGAGTGAGCCCGAGTTTGAATCCCTAGAGGCTGGAATTGTTTTACAGGCCTATTTGCCCGAGTCACATTCGGTTTTTGCAGAATTAGTTGCATGGGCAAAGGCGCGAAATATCAGGAGCGGCGCAAAGATAAAGATTAGGCTTGTAAAAGGTGCCAATCTCGCAATGGAAAAGGCAGAGGCCGAACTTCATGGTTGGGTATCTGCGCCATATGCAACTAAGGCCGATGTGGATGCCAGTTATGCGCGCTTAATTGATACCGCTCTGAACCCAGATGTTGCACAAGGTGTACGAATTGGAGTTGCAAGCCATAACTTATTTCATTTAGCGTGGGCGATAGAGGTTGCATCACTGCGCGGAGTCAAAACCCAATTAGATCTTGAGATGTTGGAGGGTATGGCCAACGCTGAGGCGCTAGCAATTGCCGAAAAAACCGGGGGAGTGCTTCTCTACACGCCGGTAACAAAACATGGGGATTTTCCAGCGGCCGTGGCCTATCTCGTTCGACGCTTAGATGAAAATACGTCGATTGAGAACTACCTTCGAGCCTCTTTTGATATTGAAAATGATCGGGCGCGATTTGTTGAACAAAGGAGTCGATTTCTAACATCAATTACCCAGCGGCACTCGATTTCAACCCACTCCAGGCGACATACATCAGAACCACCTAGGCCCACTGCGGCCTTTGTTCAAGGGGTTTTTCGTAATCAGAGCGATAGCGATGCCACGAAGAGCAGTTTTCGGCTGGGGTTAATTGATGCCATAAAAAAAGAGTATGAAAGTTTTGGGTTAGAGATACCTTTGGTAATAAATGGTGTTGAGATTAAATCTTCACAGATAGAAAGCGGAATTGATCCGGGTGCCGAAGGGGCACCTTGGTATCACTACAGCGTTGCAAACCCCGCCGATATCGACCTCGCAGTAAATAGTGCGCGTGCAGCTTTAACTGAATGGAGTTCATTGAGTGCAACTGCCCGAGGCGAAATTTTAGCTAAGGCGGCGACGTTGATGCAGGGCGAACGATCAACAAGCATTGCAGTTATGTCCAGAGATGCTGGAAAGGTATTTTCCGAAGCCGACCCTGAGATTAGTGAAGCGATTGATTTTGCTCGTTATTATGCATTATCTGCCCGTGAAAAAGAGTTGGGCTCGCAAGCCATTGGAGTGGTATTAGTTGTGCCTCCGTGGAATTTTCCCTATGCAATTCCTGCAGGTGGTATATGTGCAGCTCTTGCGGCGGGCAATACCGTTATTTTCAAACCGGCACCCGAGGCCGTTGCAACTGGATGGTTGCTTGTTCAGCAACTGTGGAGAGCAGGTGTGCCAAAAAGAGTTTTGCAATTTCTCCCAACTAGAGATGATGAGGTAGGCAGGGGATTAATTACCCATTCAGGGATCGATGCAACTATTCTGACTGGCGGTTTTGAAACGGCGGAGAAGTTCTATTCGTGGCGAAGCGATCTCAATCTCATGGCCGAAACTAGTGGAAAAAACTCTATTTTGATATCTGCTAGTGCAGATATCGACAGCGCAGTTAAAGATCTCGTGCACTCAGCCTTTGGACATGCGGGCCAAAAATGTAGCGCTGCCAGTGTGGCAATTGTTGAGTCAACCATTTTCAACAATCCGAATTTTATAAATCAGTTAAAGGATGCGGTAGAAAGTTTACGCGTTGGCATAGCACGAGAGTTCGCAACTTCCGTAGGTCCCATTATCCATCCACCTACGGGTGCACTCCTGCGGGCGCTAACAACTTTGGATGAGGGAGAAGAGTGGTTGATAACTCCACAGCAGTTAGATTCACAGGGTTATTTGTGGTCACCTGGAATAAAAGTTGGGGTTGTGCCAGATTCATGGAGCCATAAAAACGAGTGGTTTGGTCCAGTTTTGGCGATTATGAATGCACCAAACTTTGAGACTGCGCTGAAATGGCAAAATCAGGTTGAGTATGGTTTAACTGCTGGAATTCACTCACTCGATGTTGATGAGTGTGAGCGATGGATAGGAAAAATGGAGGCTGGAAATTTATATGTAAATCGTGGTATTACTGGGGCTGTAGTAAATCGCCAGCCCTTTGGCGGATGGAAACGTAGCAGTGTAGGCGCTACGTCAAAGGCCGGAGGCCCAAACTATTTAGATAGTCTGCGCAATTGGTCATCGATGCAATCACTAGAGAGAACTAAAGAGAGTTCAAAAAAATGGTGGGATGTGCGCGGCTCCAAAGATATCGATGAGGCAGCTTTGCAAGTGGAGAGAAATTATCAGCGATATTTACCATACTCTCAAGGGATTACAGTCTTTATCGATTCGGATACTCCAACTGATTTCATTGAGTATGTTAAATGGATCAGTGAACTTGTTGGCACACCTATCTTTTGGGCTGGCGAGGATAAGGCAATTGGTGAGTGCGGGAAAGTGCGCTGGCTCTCAAGTAAACCTGCGCCTACCGTTGAACTTTTAAAACGCGGAATATCACTTGATCGCCGGCCGATTGCCTCTCGGGGAGAGATTGAAGCGCCGCGCTGGTTGTTGGAGCAGAGCGTGTCGATCACTAATCATCGATATGGAAATGTCGGGGCTGGTCCGATACCTAGACTGTAGAAAAGAATTTTCCTTTTTAGCCTAACGAAGTGTGAAAAAAGGAGTACAGTTTTCATCAGTGAGGGGGATGGTAACCTTTTTGGCACGACGAATTATCAACTGCCAAATCCACATACTGACCTCCCTCTCACCTTAAAACTCATTCTTTCCAAATCGGGTTGATTTCTTTATCCACATCACTACCTCCTTTTTCGTACTAGTTGTCGGCGCGCTAAGTGATTCTTTCGCCTTAACTACTTAAGGAGGATAAAAATGGCTAAGTCGAAAGTAATGAGTGCAGAGCCCGATTACTCACTCAATGACGTGCTGCTTCGTGGACGAGTATCTGCCGCAGCGATTGAGAGGGAGTTGCCAAGTGGAGATAAGGTCGTGGAGTTTAGGTTGATTGTTACCCGAAACAAGGTCGAAGGTGTCGATACGCTAGATATTGGGGCGTGGAGCGCTAAGGCGCGGCGAAGTGCGTTGAGTCTGAAACCGGCTGAGTGGATAGAAGTCACGGGTAGCGTTCATCGCCGATTTTGGAAGGGTGCAACTGGTCTTGCAAGCCGTTGGCAGGTAGAGGCCATTGAGATTGAGCGAATATAGGTAGGCTTAGCGCTATGGTAAATGACATTTTTTCAACTCTTCGCACCTATCTCTCCAAGATAACTGATGGCGATAAAAAGGCAACTGAGGTTGCATCGGCGGTCAATCAATGGCTTCGCGAGGGCGGAGAAGCGCTCAAAGTAAAGATTGAGGATGAGGTCGAGCGTTCAGTCTCCAAGATGGGTTTCGTTAAACGCGGAGAGTTTGAGGCGCTTAAAGAAGAGATCGCACGTTTAAAGGTTGAGCTAAAAAATGAAGTTCCAAAAAAGGCGGCGCCTAAGAATGCGACGAAAAAGGCTTCGACTACTAAAACAGCTGCTTCCAAAAAAACTCCAGTAAAGAAAAGCGCCTCTAAGAGAGCGAGAGCGTAGATGCAACAGGAGTTACATGTAGATGGCAGCTCACTGGTAGAAGAGGTTCGCAATGAACTCGTGGAAATCGATGCAATGGCAATCAATGATCATGCAGAGCGTTATGAAGCCTTGCACTCAACTCTTGTAAAAGCGCTATCTTCGATCGATGGGCTCTAACAGGTTCATTAATCGATGAAGATACGTCTTGATGCAGAACTTGTTCGTCGTGAACTTGCACGTTCGCGGGAAAATGCATCGGATTTAATTGAATCACGTTCTGTTTTAGTCAATGGTATTCCCGCTACAAAACCGGCGACGATGGTAGATGCCGAGACATCAATAAAATTGGCGGGTAAGCGGGATGATTTCGTCTCACGTGGCGGACACAAGTTAGCGGGGGCCTTAGATGCCTTCACTGGAGTTGTTGTCGAAGGTAAGCGCGCTCTGGATGCTGGAGCATCAACTGGTGGTTTTACCGATGTTCTTCTTCGCCGAAATGTGGCGCATGTGGTGGCAGTCGATGTTGGTTATGGACAGTTGGCTTGGGAGTTACGGCAAGATCCACGTGTGACTATTTTGGATCGAACAAACATTCGTCATTTAACCGGAGATGTTGTTGGCGAGCCGATAGATTTAGTTGTTGCAGATTTGAGTTTTATCTCCTTGACATTAGTTCTTCCCGCCCTTGTCGCCGTATCTAAACCCGAAGCCGATTTCGTGGTCATGGTTAAGCCACAGTTTGAAGTTGGCCGTGAAAGATTAGGTGCTGGGGGAGTCGTGCGCGATCCAGCGTTACGCAAAGCTGCAGTCATTGATGTTGCCGATTCGGCCTATGACGTAGGTCTTGGCACGATGGCGATAGTTGCATCACCACTGCCTGGTCCTGCAGGAAATGTTGAGTACTTCCTCTGGCTGCGCCGCGGTGCACTGGCAATCGATCACGATGCGCTGGATTTAGCAATCGCCGAAGGTCCGGCTTAATGCGCAATCTCTTACTTGTATGTAACCCGACTAGGGCAAAGGCCGTTGAAGCTGCGATTAAACTTGCTGCAGATTTTAATAGTGCAGGTTTTTCTATCTTTTCAATCTCCGATATTCACATCGCCGGAACCACTCAGTGCAGTGTTGATGAATTGCCAGAGTTAGAAGTTGCAGTAGTTTTAGGTGGCGATGGAACAATGTTGCGCGCGGCGGAGGTAACTAGAAAACATCAAATTCCGCTCCTGGGCGTGAATCTTGGCCATGTTGGATTTTTAGCCGAAGTTGAAAAACTCTCACTTGATGCCGTGGTTAGCGCGATAACTGAGAAGAAATATGTAATTGATCCCCGTATGACTCTGAAATACTCAGTTGAAAGAGATGGCAAAGAAGTTACCTCAGGCTGGGCGCTCAATGAAGTCACTGTAGAGCGTCAACATGCAACGATGGTTGAACTATTTCTAGAGATCGATGACCGGCCTATCTCTCGTTGGGGTTGTGATGGTTTAATCTGTTCGACACCAACTGGCTCAACGGCATATGCATTCTCTGCCGGAGGCCCGGTAGTCTGGCCTGAAGTCGATGCTTTAGTGGTACTTCCAATTTCGGCACATGCTCTTTTTTCTCGTCCGTTAGTTATTTCTACACTTTCACAGATTGTTGTGCGTATTGATTCAGTGGGGGCACTTCTATCTGCCGATTCACTGCGAAACTTTGAATTGCTCCAAGGTGATCGGGTGCATATTTCAAAGGATTCAGAGGTTGTTCAGTTAGCTCATTTAACGAATACATCTTTTAGCGATCGTTTAGTTGCAAAGTTCAAATTACCAATACAGGGCTGGCGCGGTGAGTGATCGAACTCTTCTTGATGAGATAACGATTCGTTCTATCGGTGTCATTGATCAAGCAACGCTGGAAATATCTAAAGGATTAACGGTTTTAACCGGCGAAACTGGCGCAGGTAAAACAATGATTCTAACGGCGCTAAACCTGATTTTAGGCGGTAAGAGCGATAGCGCTTTAGTGCGAAAAGGTAGCGAGAGATTAGTGGCAAGCGGGAGGTTTTCTATCCCTGCCGATCAAATTGAAGTTTTTGAAAACTGTGGTGTTATTGTCGAAGATAGCGCGCTCATCATTACTCGTTCGGTAAACGCCGATGGGAAAAGTAAAGCAACATGCAATGGAATAACCGTGACTGCTAATACTCTCAGTTCAATGAGTGAGTTGATAATAGAAGTTCATGCTCAAGCTGCAAATATAAATATTAGTAAAACCTCAAAACAGCGCGAATTATTAGATAAATTTGCAGGCGTTGAGTTTGAAGTTACCTTCGCCGAGTACTCCAAGGTTTTGATGCAATATCACGTTTTAAAAACTAGAATTGAGGTGCTTCGAAAGAGTATTGAACACTCCGAGCAAGAACTTAAAACCTTGCGGGAATTTGTCTTAGCGCTCACCACACTCAAACTCAAACGGGGTGAGTATCCAGAGATTAATGCGGCCATTGATCGCTTATCTAACGTGGAAGAGCTTCGCATCGCCGGAGCATCTGCTTTGAGCGCCGTTGATGGGGATGAAGTTGGAGCGTTAACTTCGGTGGGAGTAGCCAGAAGGGCGCTGGAAAGCGCCCGAAGCAAGGATGCGGCACTTGAGGCAATCTATGGTCAGTTAAGCGAAGGCTTTTATCTCATTGAAGATGCAAAGGGTGCACTAGCTAGTTACTTGGACTCCTTAGAGGCCGATCCACATCAATTGGATTACTTACAGACTAGAAAAGCAGATATTCATGCGCTAATCAAGAAATTTGGTGGTGGCAATGAGATTGCAACTGAAGCCGATGCATTAATAACACGGTATGAATCCTCTGAAAATGAGATAGCTGATTTAGAGGGCGGTGATAATCGCTTAAAGGAGATGGAGACCGAGTTAGTTGGAATTAAAAAGCAACTTGTCATTGCGGCTAAATCGCTCTCTTCAGTTCGAAAATTAGCTGGTGAAAAATTGAGTTCGGCGGTCACCGTTGAAATGCAGGCTCTATCGATGCCACACGCAACTTTCTATGTAAAAATTGAGAGCGTTGATTACGCCGCCTTGAAGGAAAGTGGGTTCACTGCATTTGGCTGTGATGAGGTTTCGATGTTTATATCGGCTCACAAAGATGCACCTTTAGTCTCACTTGCAAAAGGTGCAAGTGGCGGTGAAATGTCACGCGTCATGTTGGCTTTGGAAGTTGTCATCGCGGCAACGCATCCAGTAGGTACATACATATTTGATGAAGTCGATGCGGGCGTTGGGGGTAAAGCGGCAATTGAAGTAGGACGTCGCCTTCATTCACTTTCTCGGCACGCCCAAGTTGTTGTTGTCACGCATCTGCCTCAAGTGGCTGCGTGGGCAGACACGCACTTCGTAGTTACTAAGGATTCACATGGCTCTGTGGGTCAAAGTGATGTTCGAAGAGTTGATGGTGCAGATCGCATTGAGGAGCTTGCGCGGATGCTAGCGGGCTTGGAAAACTCAGTGAGCGCGCGTGAACACGCCGCCGAACTATTATCGTTGAAGATGGAATAGAGGCAGTTAAAAAAGTGATAGGTTGAACTCCCATGGGCCAGCAACATGTGACGAAACACCTCTTTGTATCCGGCGGAGTCGCCTCATCTCTTGGAAAAGGTCTTACCGCCTCATCTCTTGGACGCTTGTTAGTAGCCCGAGGTCTTCGCGTAACGATGCAGAAGCTGGATCCATATTTAAATGTCGATCCTGGAACGATGAATCCCTTTCAACATGGTGAGGTTTTTGTCACCGATGATGGCGCAGAAACTGATTTAGATATCGGGCATTATGAACGCTTTTTAGATACTAATCTGCATGGTTCGGCAAATGTCACAACGGGCCAAGTGTATTCGCGCGTTATAGCCCGAGAGCGTCGCGGTGAGTATTTGGGTGAAACCGTTCAAGTTATTCCACACATTACAAATGAGATTAAAGAGCGGATCCGTGCAATGGCCGCACCTGATATTGATATCGTGATTACTGAAATAGGTGGAACTGTTGGAGATATTGAATCTCAACCTTTCTTAGAGGCGGCTCGGCAGATTCGCCAAGAGGTGGGTCGTGACAATGTTTTCTATCTGCACGTCTCATTGGTTCCATATATTGGTCCATCGGGTGAGTTGAAAACTAAGCCGACACAACACTCAGTTGTTGCTTTGCGAAGTATTGGTATTGCACCAGATGCCATAGTGCTTCGCTCTGATCGGGCTATTCCACTGTCGGTAAAAAAGAAGATCTCTCTGATGTGTGACGTTGATTCAGCTGCCGTTGTTGCCGCCGTTGATGCCCCATCAATTTATGACATCCCGAAAGTACTTCACGCTGAAGGTTTAGATGCCTATGTTGTTAAGCGTTTAGGTTTGGAGTGCCATGAAGTGGTGTGGGGTGATTGGGATGATTTACTTGAAAAAGTACATCACCCTAAACATCATGTCCGAATTGGTTTAGTCGGTAAGTATATAGATCTACCCGATGCCTATCTTTCGGTGTCAGAGGCTTTGCGTGCAGGTGGCTTTGCTAATGAAGCAAAGATTGAAATTGTATGGATTGCAAGTGATGAGTGCGAGAGCGCTGAAGGTGCGGCAAAGAATTTAAGTAGCGTTGATGCTATATGTGTTCCAGGTGGCTTTGGCATCCGGGGTATCGAAGGAAAAGTAGGCGCGCTCAAATATGCACGCGAGAATAGAATTCCGACTTTGGGTCTATGTCTTGGTTTGCAGTGTATGGTCATTGAAGCTGCACGTAACTTAGCTGGAATCACTGATGCTAATTCAGCGGAGTTTTCAGATTCCGGGACTCCAGTAATTGCAACGATGGCGAATCAAAGAGATATCGTTGCGGGAAATCAAGATATGGGTGGAACTATGCGCTTAGGTCTCTACAGGGCAGATCTAGTTGCGGGCTCCATGGTGGCCACTATTTACGGAGCCGATGAAATCTCTGAGCGCCATCGCCATCGCTATGAAGTCAACAATAAGTTCCGTGATCAGATATCGGCAGCGGGTCTCATCTTTTCTGGCTTTTATAAGGAGCTTGATTTAGTGGAGTTTGTAGAACTTCCTAAAGAGGTGCATCCTTACTACATAGGTACGCAAGCTCATCCAGAGCTTCGATCCCGTCCAACTCGACCTCATCCGCTCTTTGTTGGATTGATTGCAGCGGCGGTAGCGGCGAAAGGTTAATTCATATGATTGTTGGAGTACCGAAAGAGATCAAAGTTCACGAATCTCGTGTTGCAATTACTCCCGAGGGTGTGAGTGAGTTTGTGTCCGCAGGTCATTCGGTAATTATCGAAGATGGAGCAGGTGTGGGCTCTGCCATTCTCAATCAGGATTTCATAGCAGCCGGTGCAAAAATTGTGAGCGATAGTGATGGCGTGTGGAGTTCTGCTGATTTAATTCTCAAGGTGAAAGAGCCGATTGAGGCTGAGTATCTGAAAATGCATCAAGACCAAACTCTCTTTACCTATCTCCACTTGGCGGCATCTCGCCCGTGCACTGAAGCATTAATTGCTAGCAAGATAACGGCCATTGCATATGAGACCGTTGAAGTAAATGGCACACTTCCATTGCTTTCACCTATGAGTGAGGTCGCTGGACGATTAGCTACTCAAGTGGGAGCAAGCACTTTGCAACGGCCTAACGGCGGCCGCGGAGTTCTACTAGGTGGTGTGCCCGGAGTATCACCTGCACATGTTGTTGTGATTGGCGGCGGAACGGCCGGTTTGAATGCTGCCGTTATGGCAGTTGGGCTTGGCGCAGATGTCACGATTTTAGATCGCTCCATTTCTCGTTTGCAGTACATTGATTCTGCTTACAATGGAAGAATTAAAACGCTCATGTCTTCACTACATGCAATTGAACGTGAAGTACGGACCGCTGATTTAGTGATCGGCGCCGTTCTTATCCACGGCGCAAGAGCACCAAAATTAATTTCTAACGCATTAGTTAAAACCATGAAGCAGGGTTCAGTTTTAGTCGATATTGCAATTGATCAGGGTGGATGTTTTGAAGATAGTCGTCCGACAACACATGCAGATCCAACATTCTCAGTTCATGGATCGGTTTTCTACTGCGTTGCAAATATGCCAGGGGCAGTCCCAGTAACTTCCACCTACGCTCTCACCAATGCAACGTTGCCATATGCCTTATCCATCGCTAAATATGGCTGGAAAACCGCATGTGAAAAAGATTCCAATCTTGCAAGGGGATTAAATGTTCATAATGGTCAGATTTACTACGAGGCTGTAGCCCAGGCTCATGGGTATGAATACATTAAATTTTGATGCACTAGCGCAGTCATTTCTCAATCACGTTTCGATTGAGCGAGGATTAGCCGTTAACTCAGTAGCGGCATATCGCCGTGATTTAAGTAAACTCTCGGACTTCTTAAGTTCAAGCGATGTCGAAGATATAGATTCGATGAAGATCACCGAGTTTATAGTGGATTTGAAAAACGCCAAACTCGCCGCGGCAAGTATCAATCGCATTGAATCAACGCTTCGCAGCTTTTTTAAATATCTGCAGTTGGAGCATGGTTTTGCCGACCCGACGCTGGAGATTGAAAGTAGTAAAGCGACAAGAAGGCTTCCAAAGGCACTCAGCGTTGAGGATATTATTAAATTAATCGATGCAGCCTTGCATGAAGGTCAGCCAATCACTCTGCGCGATCAAACAATGGTCGAACTTCTCTATAGCAGCGGTGCACGAGTAAGTGAACTCATTGGAATCAATGTGGGTGATATCTCTTTGGTAGAAAGTGCAGAGGGCGAAATCACTACGCTCAAACTCCGTGGAAAAGGAGGAAAAGAGAGAGTTGTTCCTTTAGGTGCTTTTGCAACTAAAGCCATCGATGAATACAAAACACGTATTCGTCCAGAGCTTGCATCAAAGAGTTCAAAAGTTAACTCAGCGCTATTTCTCAACTCACGTGGAGGACGCATTACTAGGCAATCGGCATGGAATATTGTATTAAAAGCGGCAGAGTCGGCGGGAATTACCCAAAGAGTTACGCCCCATGTCTTTAGACACTCATACGCCACGCATCTCTTAGATGGAGGTGCAGATATCCGAGTAGTTCAAGAACTGCTAGGTCATGCATCGGTGACTACAACGCAGATTTATACGTTGATTACGATCGATAGAGTGCGCGAGAGTTATGCGATGGCGCACCCTCGCGCATAAGTAATGTATTTATAGACCTCGAAGTCTGCGAGCTAAAATACTCTGATCACCTTTTGCTTCAAGATCGGCGATAATGACCGCAATGGATTCGCGAACTATTCTTCCGCGATCTGCAGCTAAACCTAAATCTCCCCGCAACAGTAAACGTGCTTGATCTAAATCAAAGAGCTCATCGGGAGATAGATAGACGGTAATTTTTTCATCATGGCGTTCGCGACCTGAAGGGGAGCGATCAACGGTTGTTACTCGCCGTCTGGCTATTGAGCGGACGCCTTTATTTACCGAAGGCGCTTTTGGAGTAGCGATAGTGGGTGGCACAAGTGGTGCGCCGACCTCACTAGATGTAGGTACTGATGTTAAAGCAGGGGTTGTTGAGCGAAATAGCTCATCGGCACCTGGAAGATTTGCTCTGCGGGTCATCGTGCGCCTCCTCGGAAGATTAGTTCACGTGCTAGTCGTCGATACGATGCCGCGCCATCAGATGATGAGGCATATGTAGTAATCGGTTCGCCGACGACCGTTGTTTCTGGAAATCGAATCGTCTTTGCAATGATTGTTTCAAAGACATCGGCAGGGAACTGCTCAAGAATTCTTTCTAAAACCTGTCGATTATGCGAAGTTTTTTTGTCATACATTGTTGCGAGAATTCCGATGAGAGTTAGATTTGGATTGAGAAAAGTCTTAACTTTATCGAGATTTCCTTTGAGTTCAATAAATCCATGAAGGGCAAAGTACTCGCATTGAAGTGGCACGATGACTTCATCGGCTGCAACGAGTGCGTTGATAGTCAACTGGCCCATTGTTGGCTGGCAGTCGATTAAAATAACATCGTAGTAATCGCGCAGCGATGTTAAGGCGCGTTTTAAATACTGCTGTCCACCGATTTCAGCGCCGAGTGTTGTTTCGGCAGTTCCAAGATCGCGGTTAGCAGGTAAGAAATCCAAACCAGCGACTGAGGATTTCAAAATAATCGTATCTATTGCCGCTGTAGGGGTCATAAGGGCGTAGTACACGGTCTGCTCTAGTGGAAGAGAGTGTGCATTAACACCGAGACCAAGAGATAAGCCGCCCTGTGGGTCAAAATCAACGAGCAGCACTCGTCGACCAAACTCAGCCAAAGCCGCTCCTAGATTGATGGTTGTCGTTGTCTTTCCAACACCACCTTTTTGATTAAAGACAGCTATAACTTTCGCGCCTCCATGATCGCTAATCGCGGTTGGAATGGGAAAGTTCAGGGCTTTTTTACCTAGAAGCGTTGAGGTAGTGGAGATCTCTTCTCGAATTGTCGATTTAGCGCTCAAACGTCAAACCTCTTTCTTGATATTTGAGGGAGCCTACGCCTTACACAGAGTTGGGGCAACTGTGAAGTAGGGTGCCTCTATGGAAATTTCAATGGATGAGTCGACCGATGTGAATGCCGCTAGCAGCGGTGCTTTTTCGGTTCATCTTGAAAACTTCGATGGCCCTTTCGATCTCTTGCTCCAACTAATTTCACGCCACAGAATGGATATCACTGAAATCTCCTTGAGCATCGTCACCGATGAGTTCATCTCATTTATCCGCGGCCTCGAACTCAGTGGCGAGGGTTGGCGCTTGGACCAGGCCACTGAGTTTCTCGTTGTTGCCGCAACTCTGCTCGACCTTAAAGCTGCCAGACTTCTGCCAAGCGGTGAGATCGATGATGAAGAGGATCTAGCCCTCTTAGAGGCGAGAGATATCCTCTTTGCTCGCCTTCTTCAATATCGCGCATTTAAAGAGATCGCTGCAACTTTTGCGCAGCGTATAGCCATGGCCGATAAGTCATTTGCTCGCGTTGTCGCCCTAGAACCTGCTTTGAGCGCCTTACTGCCCGAGGTATTAATCGGTGTCGGCGCCTCCCGATTTGCAGCTATTGCAGAGCGTGTACTTACTCCAAAGAGCGCACCGGTTGTTAGCGTGGCGCATCTGCACCATACGGTAGTCAACGTCGCCGAAGAGTCTAAAGGTGTAGTAGAGGCTTTGAGGCGCTCAACTACACTCTCTTTCAGAACTCTTATCGCCGATACCGATACTATGACCGTTGTGGTTGCCCGCTTTTTAGCACTCCTGGATCTCTATCGTCAGGGGGTTGTGCGCTTTAATCAGGTGGTAGCAATGGGTGAATTGCAGATTTCGTGGACGGGCTCGCTGTCTGGTGAGGTTGAAGTGAGTGATGAGTTTGATATTCCAGTTGTTCTTGATCTAGATGGAGAGTCGGAAAGTAGTGAAAATGTCTAATGGTGAAGTTGAACGTTCAATCGAAGCGATTTTGATGGTCGTTGATGAACCCGTTACCGAGCTCACGCTAGCGCAAGTTCTTGAGCGCACCGTCGATGAGATTGAAGTAGCTTTAGCTAACTTATGCCAGAGCTATGAAGATCGCGGCTTTGCCTTAAAGAAGATTGGTGGGGGATGGCGCTTCTATAGTCACCCAGATTTAGCCGGTGTAGTTGAGCGATTTGTACTCGATGGGCAGCAGTCACGTCTGACTCAAGCCGCCCTTGAGACGCTTTCAGTGGTCGCCTATCGCCAGCCAGTCTCCCGTGCAAGGGTCTCTGCTATACGCGGAGTGAACGTGGAGGCGGTAATGAAGACACTTATAACCAGAGGTTTGGTCGAAGAGTCAGGGCTAGAGCATGAGACTGGAGCGATTTTATACCGGACGACGAGCTTCTTTCTTGAGAGATTAGGCTTGAACTCGCTCGATGATCTACCCGCCTTAGCGCCATACCTGCCAAATCTTGAGGCGTTAGACGATATCCTCGATTCGCTAACAGAGTAGACATCACGCTACTCTTGCCATCGACAGTCGGGAGACAGCCATGGGCGAAATGCGCCTCAATAAGATTATCGCTGATGCAGGTATCACAAGTCGTCGCGGTGCGGATGAGCTCATTGAATCTGGGCGAGTGACAGTCGATGGAATCGCAGTAAGAGCAATGGGCTCTAAATTCGACCCAGAAAAGGTTGAAGTAGCAGTGGATGGTGAGACAATTAAGCGTTCATTGACTAAGAGTTACCTAGCACTTCATAAACCTAAGGGTGTTTTGTCTACCATGTACGACCCTGATGGACGACCCTCACTGAGTGATTTTATAGATCTTCGACGAGAGCGCTTATTCCACGTTGGACGCCTTGATAAGGATTCTGAGGGTCTCATTCTTTTAACTAATGATGGAGATTTAACATTTAGAGCCACACATCCATCCTTTGGCTTGGAAAAGACCTACATTATTGAATACGACGGAAAGCTGCCTAGTGGAGTCGACAAAACTCTTCTTAAAGGTGTTGAATTAGAAGATGGAATGGGTCGAGTTTTAGAGTTTAAAGAGCTTTCGGCCAGATGGATTGAGGTGGTTATCCACGAGGGTCGATATCACATTATTCGCCGTCTCATGGAGGCCGTCGATATTGATGTGCTGCGGTTGATCCGGACACGCTTTGGCCCAATCTCACTTGGGGATACCCCTGAGGGGAGATGGAGGGATTTGAACTCAGGTGAATTGACAAATCTACGAAACGTCTTAGGGCTATAGAGACATAACGATAAATCGATATAGGTGAATATAGCGTTATATAGATATATCGACATAAGACTTTTGGTTAACCGATATATCGACTTTAAAAGCGGAGGTCAAGCGCATGAATTATCAATATATCGATACTCCTCAAAACTGTTGAGGTTCTCGTTGATCGACCAAGGCCGATCGCAAAAGTAGTAAAACGGTTATATCGACAAAGTTACTAAACACTTAATTGAGTATAGAACTTTTACGAAAAGTAGAGATGAAAGGTACCCTTATCCCATGTCAGTGAGAGCAATGCGTGGTGCGACCCAAATCAGTGCAAACACCGTTGAAGCTATAAGCGCTGGAGTTAAGGAGCTCATCTCCGCGATGATGCGCGCTAACTCACTTACACCTAGTTCAGTGATTTCAGTAATTTTCACATCGACACCAGATTTGACGGCCGCCTTTCCAGCAGCGGCATGCAGAGAGATCGGTTTTGAATCCGTGCCTTTAATTGGTGCAGTAGAGGTCGATGTCCCGGGTGCTCTTGAACGAACGATCCGTGTCATGCTCCACGCTGAAAGTAGCATTACTCCAGATCAGATTAGCCACGTTTATCTTCATGCAGCGCAGTCTCTGCGCCGAGATATCGCACAGTAATGCTCTCTCAAGTACGCATAGTTGGTGCAGGTTTAATTGGCACATCTATAGCTTTAGCGCTCAATGCCCGGGGAGTAGGCGTTGAATTAGTAGATATCGATGCATCGACTGCCGCCCTTGCCAATGATTTAGCGCAAGGTAGAAAACTTGATTCACCAGAGCTCGTAGTCTTAGCAGTTCCGACTGAGGTGATTCCCTTAGTCATAGAGAAGGAATTCCTTTTAAACCCGAACTCAACCTTTATGGATGTGGGTAGTATTAAAACTGAACCTATAGTTCATATTAAGAACTCCAGTCTGCCTTTGTCACGCTTTGTTCCAACCCACCCCATGGCCGGCCGTGAGGTTGGTGGCGCACATTCAGCTCGCGCAGATCTCTTCACCACCAGAAGCTGGATTATCACTCCGACCTCTGAATGTTCTGCCGAATCAGAGGAAATCGTTCGTGAACTGATCGCTCTGGTTGGAGGCAGCGCGGTTGTTCTGCCCGCGGAGGAGCATGATCGAGCGGTCGCTGCAATCTCGCATCTGCCACAAATTACGTCAACGCTTCTGGCACTCTCTCTTGAAAGCGCACCGACCGAGTGGCTGGATTTAGCT
Source organism: Candidatus Planktophila sp. (assembly GCA_030681675.1). Lineage (NCBI taxonomy): Bacteria > Bacillati > Actinomycetota > Actinomycetes > Candidatus Nanopelagicales > Candidatus Nanopelagicaceae > Candidatus Planktophila > Candidatus Planktophila sp. Next base: position 34,890 of record JAUXRP010000034.1, on the reverse strand, counting down.
GGCGCGGGGCTTCGAGATACCACACGAATAGCAGCCTCTGATCCGAAATTGTGGAGCGAGATTATCTATTCAAATAGAGAGCAGATTGTCGAACTAGTACAACGTATGCATCGCGAACTTGGAGAGCTGCTCGAAAATTTAGAGAGTAAAACTTCTATCGCCTCCTTTATTGAAAAGGGGCGATTTGAACGTTCGCGTATTCCAGGCAAGCATGGTGGCAAGGCTCGCGAATATACATACGTTCCGATTGTTATCGATGATAAACCTGGGCAGTTAGCGGCAATATTTAATGAGTGTGCATCAATTGCAGTAAACGTTGAAGATTTAAATATAGAACACTCACCTGGTCAACAAAGTGCGCTCATAACTCTTGCACTCTCATCACGCGATGCAGAATCACTCTCTAACCATCTGAGTGCGATCGGATGGAACGTTCATCCGATTCTAAAATAGAAGTAGGCTCGTCACATGGGCGTAGTCGTTGCAATGGATGGCCCGAGTGGGGCAGGTAAGTCAAGTACATCAAGAGCAATTGCAGTTCGTGCCGGCTGGAATTATTTAGATACAGGCGCACTCTACCGAGCCGTAACCTGGTTAGCTCTGGAAAATAAGTTGGAGAGCGCCCAGGAGATTGTTCTGGCGCTCAAGCGTGATCCAATTCGTTTTGTATCAGATCCTCTAGATCCACAAGTATTTGCAGGTGATACTCAAATTACGCATGCAATTCGTGGAAGTTCAGTTACAGAAAACGTCAGCAGAATCAGCGCAATGCCACAGATTCGGCATGAGCTTTTTACAATTCAACGCACCATCATAGATCGCGCGGAAAAAGGAATCGTCGTAGAAGGTCGTGACATTGCAACGGTTATTGCACCTGATGCTGCGTTAAAAATTTTTTTGACCGCCGATTTAGATGCGAGGGCGCAGCGACGAGAGATTGAAACGCAGGATAAAGATGTTGATGTTCGTAGCTCCTTAGATTCACGAGATGTAGCCGACTCAACTCGCGAAGCCTCACCCTTTGTTATGGCGACAGATAGTGTTCAGATTGACTCTACCCTTCTGACTATTGAAGAAACAATTGAGAGAATCTGGGAGTTACTTCGCCAGCGCTCTTTGCTCGGATTACCTATCGTTGCAATTTTAGGTCGTCCAAATGTAGGAAAATCAACGTTAATTAACCGTTTTATCGGTCGTCGCGAAGCTATCGTTGAGGATACGCCAGGTGTAACACGTGATCGTGTTCAGTATGAGTGTGAATGGGGCGGACGCAGATTCATTGTTATGGATACTGGCGGTTGGGAGGCAAAGCCCGATGGTATTTCAATTCAAGTAAGTGCCGGTGCTGAGATTGCAATGGAAGAAGCCGATGTTTTAGCTTTCGTTGTTGATGCTCAAGTTGGAGCGTTAGATGAGGATGACATCTTGGTTCAACGTCTACGCAAAGCTAAGAAACCTTTAATATTAATTGGCAATAAAGTCGATGGTGAACGAGAAGAGAGCGAAGCTCACGGTCTGTGGAGTTTAGGTCTTGGAGAGCCGTACTTTGTATCTGCGCTGCATGGTCGAGGCAGTGGAGATTTGCTCGATCGTATAGTCGCTGAGCTTCCAGAGGTCGGTGGAGCACAAACTCAAGATGGCTATCGAAAAGTTGCATTGATTGGACGTCCTAACGTTGGCAAGTCTTCACTTCTGAATGCTTTGGCGGGGGAGAACCGGTCAATTGTCGATGAGGTTGCAGGTACAACGCGCGATCCAGTCGATGAGTTAATTGAGTTTGGCGGGTCGACCTGGCGATTTATCGACACTGCAGGTTTGAAGAAGCGAGCTAACCAAGCATCGGGTACTGATTACTACGCCTCACTTCGAACACAGAGCGCACTAGAGCGCTGTGAAGTTGCAGTTGTCGTTCTAGATGCATCAGAACCAATCACTGAGCAAGATTTACGAGTCATCACGATGGTTGAAGAGGCCGGTAAGGCGATGGTGATTGTTATGAACAAATGGGATTTAGTAGATGAGGATCGCCGCGATCAGTTAGATCGAGAAGTTGATAGACATTTAGATCAAGTTGAGTGGGCCCAACGTGTCAATGTGGCAGCTAAGACCGGTTGGCATCGAGATCGTTTAGCTCCAGCTATTCGAACTGCTTTAGATAGTTGGGAGCGCCGTGTTCCAACGGCAAAACTCAATTCATTCTTAGGTGCACTCATTGGAACAACTCCGCCACCGGTGCGTGGTGGTAAACAGCCGAAAATTTACTACGCCACTCAGGCCGGAATCGCCCCTCCTAAGTTTGTGGTCTTTTCAAGTGGCTGGATTGAGGCCTCATATCGGCGCTTTATTGAGCGCCGACTTCGCGAGGAGTTTGGATTCCCAGGCACCCCAGTCCAAGTTGCGATCCGAGTTAAAGAGCGCGACTAAGCCGATGAATACCTCATTAATAACGATTCCAAATGCTCTAACTCTCCTGCGTTTTCTCGGTATTCCTCTATTCATCTATCTGACTTTAGAACTTCACGCCGATGCATGGGCAATTGCAGTTTTGGCTATCGGAGGTGCAACGGATTATTTTGATGGAAAGTTAGCAAGAGCATGGGGGCAGACATCGCGCTTTGGTGAGTTGGCCGATCCAGCAATTGACCGACTATATATTCTTGCCATATTAATTACCTTTCTAATTCGCCAGATCGTGCCATGGTGGATGTTTGTAGCCCTCATCACACGGGATGTAGTTCTGGGAGTTTTAACCATCATTCTAAAAAAACACGCCCATGGTCCATTACGCGTGACCTATTTAGGAAAGGCGGCGACCTTCAATCTTATGTATGCATTTCCATTCATTCTCTTAGCGCAAAGTGAAGATTATTTAGGAAATGTGGCCTACGTCTTAGGCTGGAGTTTTGCTATCTGGGGCATTGCCCTCTACATTTCTACAGGTATAAGTTATGCGCGCGAAGCTATTTCGCAGATAAGAGGCGGACATGTCATTAACTCCTGAAAATTTACAGTACACCAAAGAGCATGAATGGGTTTCTATGAAAGGAAACACATACACGATGGGAATTACTGACTACGCTCAAGGCGCCCTCGGTGATATCGTCTATGTTCAACTTCCAAAGGTAGGAGAAATTGTAAACTCTGGAAAAGTATGTGGCGAAGTTGAATCAACTAAATCTGTCTCTGAAATTTATGCGCCGGTAACTGGAACAGTTACAGAGATAAATGAGTCCCTAGCAAATACTCCTGAATCAATCAACTCCGATCCTTACGGAGATGGTTGGTTGGTAAAAATTGAAGTGAGTACTGCCCCTTCAGATTTACTGAGCGCAAAGGATTACTCTGAACTAACGGCTTGACCAAAGCGCAATACCCCTTTAATCTCAGCCTTAGGTTGAGAGTGAAAAAAATAAGGGAGGTTGAATGTGGAGCAATCGCCAAATGAATTAACTACCGCACTTCATCTTTCACCACGAGAGTTCATTCTCTCACCGGCAGGCATTCTTGAAGAGTACATAGCCTCGTTAGAGGATGTTGATCGCGCCGTCATTGAAGAGATTCAATCATCTTCCGGTGATAAAGCTATGGTTTTAATTCATCGGGGAGAGAACAAGGGCTCACGCTACTTAATAACTAAAGATGGCATCAGTATTGGGAGATCGCCGAAGAGTGGGATATTCCTAGATGATGTAACGGTATCTAGATCACATGCAGTCATTGAAAAAAGCGCTTCGGGATATTTTTTACGCGACTGCGGATCTTTGAATGGAACTTATTTAAATAGCACGTCGGTAAATGAGATAGAAATTCGCTCAGGAGATGAGATTCAAATTGGAAAGTTTCACCTTCTCTTTGTTACCGGCAGTACAAGTGCGAAGAATTAAAATGAAGTTACATAGAGAGTTAGGGGAGTACTAATGGCAGTTCCAGCGCGGGCCTACCTATCAATTGGCGAGGTTCTTAACCGCTTGAGGGGCGACTTTTCAGATATTACGATCTCTAAGATTCGTTTTCTAGAATCAGAGGGATTAATTGAGCCACAGCGAACTCCTTCTGGCTATCGAAAATTCACAACATCAGATTTAGAGCGACTTCGATATGTCCTTCTTGCACAACGCGATCAATATCTTCCGCTGAAAATAATTAAAGAGAATCTCGATGCGATGGATCGAGGTTTACAGCCGGCCGCTATTGGAGGCGTAGCACACCCTGCTATCTCTTTGGCTACCGTTGATGGGACCATGGCGCCTAGCGCATTTGCACAACCGAGTGAGATGCGCTTATCTCGTGATGAACTTTTAAAAAATTCGGGAATTAACGATGAGCAGCTTGTTGAACTTGAAAGCTATGGATTGATCGCCCCACGTGGGCGCCATTACGATGGGGATGCTTTGGCCATCGCCAAGGCTGTTACTGAAATGGCTAGTTTTGGTATTGAGGCTAGACATTTGCGATCTTTTAAATCTGCCGCCGATCGCGAAATAGGCTTAATTGAGCAGGTCATAACGCCATTGACGAGACAGAAATCCAGTGAGGCAAAGGCTCGTGCAGAAGAGGTACAAAAAGAGATTGCATCTCTATCAATTCGTCTACATGCCGCGTTAGTTCGCGGTGGTTTGCACCGACTTCGCTCGTAACTATATGTTTATTGGAATGGAAGTTGTCGGAGTTCGCGTTGAGATGCCATCTAATCAACCGATAGTGTTATTGAAAGAGATCGATGGCTCACGATTTTTACCTATTTGGGTCGGTGCTAATGAGGCAACTGCGATCGCCTTTGCTCAGCAAGGTCTCATACCACCACGTCCATTAACCCATGATTTGATGCGCGAAATAGTTGAAGCCATGGATGCGACATTAACCGCCGTTCATATAACTGAAGTGAAATCCGGAGTTTTCTACTCCACTCTTCTGATTCGGGAGAGTTCAGGTACGGCACTGAACATTTCTGCTAGGCCCTCTGATGCCATTGCACTTGCCCTTCGCACTCATAGCAATATCTTGGTAAGCGCCGAGCTACTCGATGAGGCCGGGATTGAAATTCCAGTTGAAAGCGGGGGTGAGAATCAAGAGGTGGAGCGTTTTAGAGCCTTTCTAGATGAGATTAGCCCTGAGGACTTTGCAGGATAGGTTGAAAACTCTCAACCTCAAGTAGAGGTTTCAAACGTGTCGGTCATTGTAAGCAGCGCGAAACTGCTTTAGATTTACGAATACTCCCCAAGAGAATCGAGCAGCAGGTGGTTTCCCAAGAGTCAGAGATCGGTTATCGAGGTGCAACTGCATGCTCGGCGGCAGGTATCACATACCGTCAATTGGATTACTGGGCTCGTACATATTTAGTCGAACCGAGCGTCAGAACTGCAAGCGGTTCAGGAACTCAACGGTTGTATGGCTTCCGAGACATTTTAGTGTTGAAGATTGTAAAACGATTATTAGATGCTGGGGTCTCACTTCAAAACATCCGCACCGCAGTCGATCATCTACGCACTAGGGGAGTGACCGATTTAGAGAGAATTACTTTAATGAGCGATGGTGCCTCCATTTATGAGTGCACAAGTTCAGATGAGATTATCGATCTACTGGCCGGGGGCCAGGGCGTATTTGGAATCGCCGTTGGAAAAGTCTGGCACGAGGTCGAAGGCTCACTTCTCATGCTGCAAGGTGAGATCAACGGGCAGATTATTAGTGGCCAAGATAACGATGAGCTCTCGCTTAGACGTAAGAGCAAAGGGGCTTAATTCACCATAGTCTGTGCTCATGACTGACTATGACTCTTTTTCGCGCCGCCATATAGGACCATCTTCAAGTGATGAAACGGCAATGTTGCAGGCGCTTGGATATGCAGATCTTGCCTCCTTTATCCGTGATGTTGTTCCATCAAATATCGCGATACATGGAGTTATCGAACAGGCTCTAGAGAGTGCGAAAAGTGAAGTTGACGTTATTGCAGAACTGCGTTCAATTGCATCGGAGAATAAAGTTTTCCGCTCCTTAATTGGAACTGGATATTACGGAACTATTATTCCACCAGTTATCAAGAGAAATGTTTTAGAAAATCCAGCCTGGTACACCGCATATACGCCGTATCAACCTGAAATATCTCAGGGTCGCCTAGAGGCTCTCTTTGCTTTTCAAACAATGATCTGCGAGTTAACATCACTTGATATTTCAAATGCATCGATGCTTGATGAAGGTACGGCCGCAGCGGAGGCGATGGGTCTTGCCAGGCGCGCTTCTAAGCTAAGCGATAACGCTGTCTTTTTAATTGAAGAGCATGTTCACCCTCAAACAAAGGCAGTTGTGCGCACGCGCGCAAAGCCGCAAGGCATTACGGTAGTTGAAATCGATTCTGGTCATGTGGTTCGAGATGGGTATGAGGGCGAATTCTTTGGTGCCCTGCTGCAATACCCAGACACAACTGGAACTGTTATTGATTATACGAACTTTGCTGAATACGCCCATTCACGGGATGCATTAGTTATTGCGGCAACTGATCTTCTTGCATTGACACTGTTGAAAGCTCCAGGGGAGTGGGGAGCTGATATCGCTGTCGGAACTTCTCAACGCTTTGGAGTGCCAATGGGATTCGGCGGCCCACACGCCGGCTTCTTGGCGGTGCGTAGCGGACTTGAACGTTCAATGCCCGGACGACTTGTGGGTCAAAGCATTGATGCAACTGGAAAACCAGCCTTTCGCTTAGCACTACAAACTCGAGAACAGCATATTCGACGTGATAAGGCGACTTCAAATATCTGCACAGCACAAGTTCTTTTGGCAAACATGAGTGCTTTCTATGCAATGTGGCATGGACCTGTTGGTCTGAGACACATTGCAGAGAGAGTGCATGGTTTTGCATCTCGCCTTTATGCTGCAACAAATAATGGAGATGATGTTGTTTTCGATACCGTTCACATCGTTGTCAAAGATGCTAAAACCATTCACCAAAAAGCGATTGCTAAAGGCATTAACTTTGCAAGAATTAGCGACACCGAGATACGAGTCTCCTTTGATGAAGAGACAACTGAAGAGGTTTTCGCTGATGTTCTTTCGATTTTAGGTATAAAGGATGTTGAGGGGCAGGAAATCCCTGCAAAGTTCCTACGTACAAGCAAATACTTAACCCATCCAGTATTTAATACGAATCACAGTGAGACGGGCATGATGCGTTATCTACGCAACTTAGCCGATAAGGATTTGGCACTCGATCGAACAATGATTCCTTTAGGTTCGTGCACAATGAAACTCAATGCTGTTACCGAGATGGAAGCGGTTTCGTGGCCAGAGTTTTCTTCATTGCATCCATTTGCACCGGCTGATCAGAACGCTGGATCTCGTAAATTGATTCAACAGTTGTCCGACTGGCTCATAGCAATTACTGGATATGACGCAGTTTCTTTGCAACCTAATGCGGGAAGTCAAGGGGAGTTTGCAGGCTTACTTGCGATTAGAAATTTCCATGATTCACATGGAGATCAAAACCGAAAAATCTGCCTTATCCCATCAAGTGCGCATGGAACAAATGCAGCCTCGGCTGTCATGGCTGGAATGAAAGTTGTTGTCGTTGAGTGTGACGCAAATGGAAATGTTTCTGTGGAAGATCTTAAACAGAAAATAGCCGAGTATGGGAGAGATCTAGCTGCATTAATGATCACTTATCCATCTACTCATGGAGTCTTCGAAACAGCTGTCTCTGAAATTTGTGCATTGGTACATGATGCTGGCGGTCAGGTCTACGTTGACGGTGCTAACTTGAATGCACTGGTTGGTGTTGCACAGCCCGGAAAATTTGGTGCCGATGTCTCTCACCTCAATCTCCATAAAACCTTTGCGATTCCGCACGGTGGAGGGGGCCCTGGTGTAGGTCCAGTTATCTCTCGTGCCCACCTTGCTCCATTCTTGCCGAATCATCCAATGGATCCATTGGCTGGACCATCGACTGGACCAGGACCAATTTCAGCTGCGCCATTTGGTTCAGCAAGCGTCTTGCCAATCTCCTGGGCATATATTCGCTTGTTAGGGGGAGCGGGCCTAACGCATTCGACGCAGGTGGCAATTCTCTCTGCCAACTACATCGCTGCGCGCCTTCAGGACTCCTATCCAGTGCTCTATGCCGGTGCCAATGGACGTGTTGCTCACGAATGCATCCTGGATATTCGTGGACTAACTAAAGAGTCAGGTGTCACCGTCGATGATATTGCCAAGAGGTTGATGGATTACGGTTTCCACGCCCCAACCATGTCTTTCCCTGTAGCCGGTACTTTGATGATTGAACCAACCGAATCAGAGGATAGCGCCGAGATTCACCGCTTTATCGATGCGATGATCTCGATTCGCGCTGAGATTCAAGAGATAATCGATGGAAAGGTGAGCGTTGAAGGCTCAGCATTGCGCCATGCGCCTCACACAGCCCTCTCTATGGTTTCCACCGAGTGGGAGAGGGAGTACAGCCGTGAACGGGGCGGATATCCCGTTCTATCCGATGGTCTTGTTCCTGGTGAGTCGATTGGCTCTCGGATGAAGTATTGGCCGCCGGTTTCTCGTATCGATGGGGCTCATGGAGACCGCAATTTGATCTGTGCCTGCACTCCATTGGATGATTATCGGTAGAAGGGGTTGAATTGCAGATCTTCTTAACCTCTTTGGATTACTTTACATAATGTAACTTATCGGCATCTGAGAATCCTCTGAGAGCAGTTGGTCTATGGCTATAGCCTTGTCTGCTTTCCACTCTACACCGAAGAAGTCTGCCATTCCGCGACTTGGCGAAATAATTCTCTTGCCAATTATTGCTTTCTCATATTCGAGCCAGTTAAGTTTTGCCACTGGGTCACCCTCTACAGCTAAAGCATGAACCTGCCAAATGCCTAAATTGCCATTCGAGGCACGTTTTGAGCCCTTAGATGTGAACTCTAGGCTTGACATACCGCTTGCTTTAGTCAAATACCAACTTCTTTGCTCATTTGAAGCGTTTTCAACAATGTTTACCGCTACATCAGGTAAAGGCGCTTCTAAACCTGCTCTTGTTAGGTTCTTAATCCATATTCGCTGTAATTCCATACGAAAATCCTGATAATCCACCCCACGATCATGAATTATCGCTATATGGAAATGTGGATGCCAACCGTTTTTCCCATGAGTTACTTCTAATACTCTTACAAATTTCGCTCGATATTTAACCCTTAATTTTTTATAGGCTTGCGTGGCTTGAACGTTCGTATATGCACTCTCCATAGCCTTTAACAGGTCACTTAAAGGCTGATGACGATTATGGCGAACTGTGAGAGTCAACATAGAGATATGCATGCCCATAGAGTCGGCAGAGACAAAAACATCGGTAAGCCACTCCCCCCGGGCTTTAGCAATAGCAGAGGAGCAGACCACACAAGATGAAGGAGATTGGCAGCGCATTAATCCTGAGATTATTGCCGTTCCTTCTCCCCTAGCCGATAAATAAATCAGGCCGTCTTTGTGGATCGGTGTTATTCCGCAGAGTTGGAGATTTTTCCGCCTTGAATTCTGCCACTGCCATTTCAATGAGTTGTGCATCGAATGTTGCATTCTGTGCCTCTTTCATTTCTAGAGCCTTAGTTATCATTTCTACACTTAATTCAGGCATATTGACGGTTAGAGCGTTATTTGCCTGAGCATTTGCCGAAGCAATCGCCATTGAGAGTGCGTTAGAGAGAGCATTTGCTTTAGCAGTTGCCGTATTCGTGATCTCTAATGCAATATCAACTTGGGCTTGTGCCCATGATTGAGCCGTCGCATACGATGAGGAAGCGCCTTGCCTATAGATTAACCATTGAATGAGGCAAATAGTGCCTAAGGTCATAATTTGAGCAATTAGGCTCATGTTAAATGATTTTACCACGCCATATGCAATTCCGAGCCCTAGACCCGCTACTAGTGCATAAATTATAGGTGATGAGGCTTTGTTGCTTTTAATGTTCACGGTCTAATCCCATCTACTAATCGAGTACCCACAATTTCATGGGTATCGTAACTCTCAGCTACAGACATTTTAAACCATATCCATGAAGTCGTTGCAAGAAATTTTTCTTTATCCACGTTCTTTGCTCCATTATAAGTCTTAACAGTGAAAAATAGAGGGTGACCGAATAAAGCCCCCCACCATGAATCCATTCTGTGAATTATATTAGTTCGATCGCGAATAGTTTTATCAACAGAAGAAACATCTTGTGAAAGCCATATAAGGGTGTACTCCTTCTTGCGAGTTTGAGAAAAAAACTCCATGTAAGCATTTCCAAATTCTCTCCAGTTACGCGAGCCGAACCAGTTTTGAGCCTCATCTAAAATGATTACTGCCCCTGGCTCAACATCAAACATGGATTGAGGAGTAATACTTTTCGCACCTTCAATAGCAAAATTGGCATAGACCGGACGACCTTTAGCCATTTCTTTCATCGCGCGATCGAGTGCATAGTATGTTTTCCCTGTGCCGGGATATCCGACCACTCCCTCAATCATGGATTTGTTCCCTTTCCAGCCACCACTCCCTTATGTCTGCTAAATCTTGTTTTGTTTGCTTTCTATCTTCCCACCATTGCATCAAATCATATATGAAAATCGTTAATGGAATTAGAAACAGTATTGCGTAGAACACATTCATTTTATTCCCCTGCTTTCTTTGGATGCGACCTTACTTGATGCCTCACGATCTCCTTTAGAGAATATGAACCTCTCTCGCAATACGGACACTTCCAAACATTTTTAAAAATGCCAAGATTGCCTTTAATTGGTTTCATTTAAAACACTTCCTTTCAGTCAGTAGAACACGGCCTTTTTCTTGTCTGAACAAGAAACAAGTCAAGGGGAAGGTCAACAACCAGGTAGTCACGGTTTTATTTTCATCATCGTGTTAAATAGACCGAAGGTAATCTTGATTCCAATCATTGAAACTGATACCGCAAACACAATTCCCGAAACTACAATAAATTCAGTCATTGGAAAATATCCATCGATCATGGTGATAAATCCCAGAAAATTGAATGATACGCCTTGAATAGTATTAAATATCGAACCGTTATCAGGTAACAAATCAATGGCAAAAGTTAAAATAGACATAAACCAAGTTAGTAAACCTTCTATTATCATGATGATTCTCTTAAACTCCACCATTTCATAGCCACCGCATAGAGCCAAAGCCCCAACGATAAATATAAAATCGAAACCATCATGCCTCTAAATACTCTTAGTGAAACAGGAGGTTTACAAGCAATAGCAAAGGTTACTTTCTTAGGTATTTTAGGTAATCCAATGTCATATGAAAGAGAGTTATCACCTGACTCAGTACAAGCCTTACCCCCAAAATTGTTCCTAGCTGCATTTATTGTTTTAAAAGCAACAGGAATATAGGACATTGGCTGATTGTTTGTAAAACTCTTTGAAATATTAGTCCATGACTGACGAATTGGTTCGGAAGTAGGGAAAAAACTCACTCGGAATAAGCACTTAATATCTCCCAACAAAAATGTCGTTTCTCCTACTTTGCATGCCTGAACTCTTTTATCAAAGTTGTTTAATACCTCTGCCTTTTGAGTTCCCCGGACAATTAATAAATAAGCCCGGTAAGACTCATATCGTGTTTTCTTATATGTATTGCAGTGATCGTAACCCTTATCATCGATGCGAATCACCCACGCTTTATATGATTCGAAACGGTCACCTGTAATTATCGGATAACATTGTTTAGCCAACAACGGTTGAATAGGAGTGATAACAGCATTAGCAGAAGGTAACGCTAAGAACATAAACGCTAATAGCAGTCCGACCGCACCGATTTTTTTCATTGAATTAAGCATTCCTCAGAATCTGACAAGCAATCCAAACTGCAAAATCCACAGAAACACTATCAATTGTTGCACACGTGTCTATCAACTGTTGAGTATATTCAAATGTGTAGACCTCAATAGCAGGTTCTTCTACATCATCTCTAAGTATGCAAGTCGTTGATTTATTTGTTCTAAAGCCTGTTATGTCTGTTGGTGATAGTACCGTTGTCATTTCTTGAGTTACTTTATTAATTATTTCGCAGTAGTAAAATCCTGATTCAGATGAAACATTTGCCTCTAGACCTGATTCAAGGACACATTTTCTTTCAAAGAGAGAGCCTAATACAGTCGAATTTGTAGCGTCATATGTATAGTATTTTGTTTCAATTAAATTTCCATATGAATAAGTTAAACAGAGATAGACACCTGCTAAAGATATTGCAGTTCCGTTCACATAAGGATAAGGCACCGGATCGCAAAGTAAAGTTGATGAATTGAATTTGTAGTTGGTCGGACAAGAGCCTGAATATTTTATGATAATTGTGATTGTGCTTGTTTGATATACACAGTTCGTACTTGTTAAAGTTCCACCGTTTGGACATGAATAATTAGTTGTAACAATAGCCGTGTAAGTTTGCCCCGCTTGCGTATATCCGTTAATACAGATAGTTCCGTTAAGAGTTCCACCATTAGGGCAGGTTGAAGTTCCTTGCTGGAGAGTAGATTCGTAGGATGTCGGTTGTGAATAGATCGTACAAGTTGTCCCTGAAATATCACCACCTTCAGGACAATAATAAGACGTCGTCCAGGTAACAGACGCTGAATAAGAAGTAGATACAGAATAAACATTGCAGGTTGTACCTGAAAGCGTTCCACCATTTGGACAGGATACGTTTGTTATGTAGTAATGTGATGCAGTTTGGTAACCATTCCAACACTCTGAAAAGTAAGGAAAGTATCCATCAGGGCAAGCCCAAGTAAGGGTTGTAGTTGCCGTATAGCTAGAAATCAAAGTGCCACCAGTCGTGTAGCAAGTATCGCCAGCAAGAAAATCTTGCCCCGAACAGTAATAACCCGAAGGCGTACCGTACGACGTGCCTTGATAAGCCCTAACAACAGAGCCACCACTTACATAACAAGTTGTACCTCCAAGAGTTCCACCATTAGGGCAAGTTCGAAATACCGTTGTTGTCGCCGTGTAATTTTGAGATACATAAGTTGACGACGTCACACAATCATTATTAACCAGAGTTCCACCGCTTGGACAGGTTTTTATTGTTGAAACCGTTGCAGCGTAAGTAGTTCCCGCCGTAACACACTCAGGAATTGATTGACCTATCGTAGTTGTGAGTCCATAACCATTTGGACATGAATAATTTGGAGTAACCGTAGAACCCGCAGAAATTGAGCCACCTTCTAAAATACACTTTCCCACATCGTTAGGGTCTTCATATGAACCAGCCGGACATCTTGAAGCAGAGTTTGTACCAGCGATCGATACAACATTTGTGCAGGTAGAACCTGACAATGTATCGCCTTCTGCACAACCTAGCCCGATTGTGCTTATTGTGCTTGTGCCAATTGTTGTAAAGGTATTGATGAAATATGCACCTGATTGAGTTGCAGTGCCGCCATTAATTTTATTTGATGTTGCCAAGTATTTCAAAACAACAATACCTGAACCGCCGTTGCCTCCCGCTTTAGTTATTCCACCCTCAGTTAATAAATTAGCCCCTCCTTTTCCTGTATTCGCTGTTCCATTACCACCTGATGAACCTTGCCCACCTCTTGCATATTCAACCGCTGTTCCTGTTATGGAATTAGTTATACCTGCGCCACCATCACCATAAGGACCAACAGGGGCAGCACCTGCGCCACCACCTGCGCCACCAATCCAATAATAATTCACAACGTTTCCTGCGTTACCTTGCCCCGCTACACCACTTCCAGCAGGACTCGAATTTGCCGAACTATTTGAACCACCACCGCCACCGGAACCGCCATTACCCCCATTTCGAAATTGACCACCACCAAATCCGCCACCGATTGCAGTAAAAGTTGTGAATACTGAATTTCCACCTTGTTGGCCGTCAGATGTTGCGCCACTCCCAGTTAAGCCACCTGCGCCACCTGCGCCAACTGTTACCGTGAAACTTGTTGTATTAAGAGTTGTTGTACCCGCTAAATAACCACCACCACCACCGCCACCGCCGTTTTGATAAGAATCCAAAATACCTGAACCCGAACCGCCACCACCTGCAACAACTAAATATTCAACATTTAAAGAAGTGGAACCCGCCGAATATGTTGTTGTTATTGTGCAATTATTACCTGAAACCGTGTATCCAGCAGGGCAATATACAACTGCATTTGCAACTTCAGTAAATGTATTACCAAAAAGTAACGTGCTTGCAATCAGCGAAAGCGTTGCCAGCCCAGCCTTAAATCTTAAAGCCTTACTCAGCATGTTCATTTTCATATTTTCCTTTTGTTAGTTTTCGATTTTTGAAGGAGTGATAGGTAACTGCCGACTAGCTACCTATCACGCCACATACTCATTAGACGAGTTTCTTTGCAAAACGGCGAACCGTCTTGATAGCAAGTGCGATTGAAATACTTAGCACAATCATTGCTACGACACTTGGAAGTAATCCAGTCGTTACAAAACTCGTAACATCTGAAAAAATCCCAGAGACCGAAAGTGCTGATCCAGTAGATACCATCGTTTCCTCCTTTCTTGTTTTCGTTATTTTCCAACCGGTGTTAGAAGAAATCCAATACACGATCGATGATCACAATAATTACTCCAGTGATAGTGCCATACAACATAAAATCTAAAACCGTCATCATTTCCAAATCCCCTTAATTATTCTCCATGCAGAATTTAGAAATATAATCGGTAAAACGAGTAATACATAGGCGATCGATATTTGTTGTATTTGATTCATTTTTTAAACCACAACATGACGAGACTTACCGACTGAATAAATACAAGAAGCAATAGTGCATCTTCTGTAATCGTTGAACCATCAAACATTAAAAACCTCGCAACCAAGATGTAAACCTAATGACCATAAACACTTATCTAATGGCACATCACAATGCAAACAAAGAACCTCGCATTGGCTTACATCTTTTAACATTAAATTTGCTCATTTGTTGAACAAATTTCCATACTTAAAAAACACACAGGGCAAATATCTGCTTTCCTCAATAGCCCAGAGGCAAACAAAGTCAGAACCGCCCGATGTAAAGTAACGGGACTATTTCGCATTTCATACGTAAGCATTTTTTTTATTACGCTTTCACAACTTCTAGATCTTCAAACACTTTCGCTGTAACAATCACAGCCCTGTTCCAAGTTCTAGTTGAAAAAGACGGAACAAATGAAAGAACATTTCCAACTTTGATTAGCTGAAACTGCTCTTCAGTCAATGACAATTCAAGTGCTCCAGATAATGGATCCCCTGATTCCAAATAAGCATGATATTGAGGCACTTCAGCGCCAGTTGTTTTGTTTGTGTAACTTCCCTTAATCGCTTTAATTACTTTTCCTCTTAGTTTCATTTTTCCTCCTGATTGTGAGAGCCCTTTAAGCCCTTTCTTGGTATTATAAGTGTATTACCAAGAACGCTTAAAACTCAACACACCCGCCCTCGCGGGCTGGGGCGTGTTCGAGTTCAAAGCGTCAAAGCCTATACATCTGATTGAGGGTCTAATAAAGTGGAACTGAAATGTTTATCGGGCGTATGTCACTAAAGGCTGAACTAAAATCTCGAAATCGCGTAAAAGTGCTTAAATATGGCGATTCCAACGAAGTTCAAAATCCCGGGGATCTCATCTTTATTTTCTCTGCTGACAACCATTCGAATGGATCAGGTGCTGTAAGCGAAATCACTCTCTATTTGCTGGGTAAAGATATGGGGTTGATTACTGATTATGTGACTACAGCTAGAGACCTCTATAAAGTAAATGAATATTGGCTTAATTCACCTGTTACTCGAACGATTTCATAAGATCATCGACCCTGCGCTTTTCCTCGCCCATTTCCACATCTCCAAGAATTGGACCAATAAATCTTATATCCCCTGATTCAATTAAATTTCCCGCATGTTCTAAGTTGAAAGCCCTATCTAACTCATATTGTTCAAGTTCTGAATACCTGTAAACGCGCCCATGAATCTTATTTCTATCCAACCACGCTTCTAGGGGAACAATGCCTTCAGTTATCATAATCCTAAACTCACTTGTTAAGTGCCTCTGCACAATCTGTTTCCAAACCAGCGTATTTATTGCGCCTACGAATTCAATTTCTTCACTTGACCCTTTGTAACTTATCGGCGATATCTTAATCTCGATGAACCGCCACGGGCAAGGAAAAGTAGCCATATTAAGCTGCCCACGAGGGTCCAATCTCCAGCCTTATCCCGAGGTGTCTGCCCATCGATTAAAACCGGTTGTACGAATAAATGTGCATGTGTATAAGGCTCGGTTTGCATCTGAACTTTGCCGTGATAATCGATATAGGCAGATACCCCGGTTGTTGATACGGAGAGAATTTCTCTTCCATACTCAATGGCCCTAATGCGAGTGATCGCTAATTGCTGAGCGTTCTGTGGGGATTTTCCAAATGTCGCGCTATTGGTTTGAACCACCAGTAGTTGAGAATTGCGTGCTGCGCGCTGGATCACGGCATCATCTAGTAGTTCAAAACAGATAATGGGAGCGATTTTCGCACCGTTGAGGGTAAAAGCCTTGGATGAATTGCCGGCCGTGAAATCCTCCAATGAATCTACGTAAGGCGAGATTTTTGAGGCAATAGCTCGTAATGGTATGTACTCACCAAAAGGTGTCAGATGCTGCTTTATATAGATATCTTGGCCAGTTGACTGCCACAGAATCGATGTATTGAGTAGTTCGCCATTGTTTTTAATTACCGCGCCGATTATCAATGGTTGATCAAAAGAGTTTAACTCCGCACGTACCCTCGTATTGGTAAAGGGATCTACATCGACGGCATTTTCTGGCCAGAGAATAAAATCAACGCTTTTATTCAGAGCTAGTGCCTTTTTAGTTTCCCGCACATGATTGAAAAAGACCTGAGTTGCTCTTGCATTAAAATCCAAACCAAGTTTCGGAACATTTCCTTGAATCATAACCGCCTGAACTTCACCAACGATTTTCACATCGATAGGTATGAGTAAAAGGGCTAGCGGCAAGAGAGGTATAAGAGTAATTCGAGAGTTAAAAAGTGAATATAGTACTAAGGCAATTGAAAGGGTTAGAGCGCTCAGTGCGCTGGCTCCCCCGATAGCTGCAATCTGACTAAATGGTGCATCGGCCTGTGAATATGCAAGACGAAGCCAACCGAATCCCCCAAATGGAAAGAGAGAACGTACCTGCTCCAAAATGAGAAAAATTAACGGGTAAAATCCAACTCCATATTTTTTGCAGAAACCAAGAGGCATGAAAAGTACTGCCTGTCCACAAAAGAGAATAATCCACGGAATTGAACCAACGAAAATATTTGTCCACTGCAACACAATCGCATTGAAAGTCGCTGCAAAAAGAAAAGAGTTAAAAAATGGTCGAACTGAATTTTTAAGACTATACATATGAAGTGCCAGAGAAATCGGTGCTAACCACCACAACGCAATTGGAGCAAATGCGCCACTGAGTAAAATCCCACTAACAATTGGGAGTAAAAGATTTACCAACCTAGAGCACTGATCAAGCGATCCACGCTGGCACCGAGACCATAACGCGCCTTAAATTGATAAATCTCTGATAAATCTCTAGGTGTTTTCGGCATCGATATATCCACACGAGGTAGGCTCACATTTCGAGCAACTTGAACCACGGTTGGTGCAATTTTTAAGTAATCAGTTCCGGCGATTATCTTTTTTGCAAGTGCAGCAGGCAGGCTTGCGTGAGCACCATGAGCGCCAGCTATCACGTCATCGACATTAGCAAAATTATTTGCTATGAGTGCAGCACCTTTTTCTCCTATTCCACGCACACCAGGCAGGCCATCTGATGGATCACCTCTAAACATTGCAAAGAGGGCGTAGCGCTCCCCCGGAATTTGATACCTATCGGAAACATACTTCACGTCGACTAAATCATGTTGAGAAATTCCTTTAGCTAAGTAGACGACCTTAATGTCACGTTTATCATCAACCATTTGAAACAAATCACGATCGCCAGTAACAATTCTAATTGGACCATTTTCAACTTCAGCATAGGTTGCCATGACGTCATCGGCCTCAAAATCATCTACACCAACCACAGGAATTCCAAATAAATCCAGAAGGTCCAAGAGAATTGGAATCTGTGGTGTAAGAGTTTCTGGCTCTTCCTCTTCTTCGCCCTCTGCTTCTAGGCGGTTAGCTTTGTACTCAGGGAAAAGTTCAACGCGCCACGTTGGACGCCAATCGCCATCCAAACAGGCAACCAAACGATTGGGTTTATAGATGGAAATTAACCTGGCAGTCATATCTATGTATCCGCGAATCGCATTTACTGGCGTTCCATCAGGGGCCAATAAAGTATCGGGCATTCCATAGTAAGCGCGATACCACAAAGATGCACTGTCTAAAAGCATTAACGTCATACATCACCCATTAAATAGGCGACGACACCTCTGTCAATTCGTTTGACTGCATCTTTGCATACTGGACGAAGAGTTTCACTTGCACCTGCGATTTGATTGAGAAGATCGATGAGTTGTTTAATTGATCGTACGAAATCTCCAACGGACATGTCACTACCTTTTAACACGCTATGCAATGAACCACCACTGGCCCATTTGTAGGAGATCCAACAAAAACCAGCATCTGGTTCGCGTTGCGTCTTAACTCCGTATGTACTTTCAATTTCCTCAAGTTGAGCCCAAATAGAAACAACTTCAGTTAATGCATTTTGGACTCTGATACTTGGCATCTTTGGAGCTGAGTTTTCCGTCGTTCTCGATTCAAAAATCATGCATGAAACGATTGAGAGGAGTTCGGCGGCATTAAGTTCATCAAATAACCCACAACGAATCGATTCAGTCAATAAGAGATCCGACTCTGCATAAATTTTAGTTAGTATCTTGCCTTGAGAAGTTGGTTTTTCACCTTCGATATAATTCAAGTGCGTTAACACTTGGCAAATTTGATCAAATGTTTTAGCAATAACATTGGTTCGACTTTCAACTCGGGTACGTAGCCCTTCATTTTCGCGATTTAAGCGTCCAGCACGCTCGGTGAATCGCGCATGATCCTCGCGCTCATTGCAACTGTGGCAGCTATGATTTCGAAGTGATTTTCTCAGCTCACTTAAATCACTCTCTAATCGAGAACGTTGTCGTGTATCAAAACTCTTTTTCTGATCTCGCTTGCTGAGTAAGAGTTCAACCTCCTTTATTTCCCGACGGATACTTGCATAGTCAATAAAATCTCCCAGGTGACACACTGCATGTGAAAGAATTTCTTCGATAGCGCTTTCATTTTTGCGAATCTGCCTAGACAATCCCACTACCGCACGATCGGCTTGGAATTGAGCAAATGATGATTCAAGCGATCTTCGTGCACGTTCTCGGCCAAATCGCGAAATTAGGTTTATGGACATGTTGTAGGAAGGTGCAAACGATGAACGCAATGGATATGTTCGAGTAGATGCCAGGCCCGCCGCAGAAGCTGAATCGACAGTTGGGGACCATTGAATTACGGCATTTCCTTCAATATCGATCCCACGTCGGCCAGCACGACCAGTTAACTGGGTGTACTCCCCCGGAGTAATTGGAACATGAGCTTCACCATTAAATTTGACGAGTTTTTCCAAGACAACAGTTCGAGCGGGCATGTTAATACCAAGGGCGAGCGTTTCAGTTGCAAAAACCGCCTTTATCAGACCACGTTGAAATAAATCCTCCACCGCGCCTTTAAAGCTTGGCAATAGACCGGCATGGTGGGCGGCAATTCCTCGCTCTAAGGCGCTTAACCACTCATTAAAACTTAAAACCTCAAGATCCTCTGCAGCGATATTCGCTGTGTATTTGAGGGCCGTTGCTTTTATCTCGATTCGCTCCTCTGAAGAGGTAAGTCGGATACCCGAGACGAGGCATTGCTTGACTGCCGCATCACATCCAACTCGTGAAAAGATAAAGGTAATAGCTGGCAACATGTTCTCCCGTTGAAGTCTTTCTATAACATCTGATCGGGACAAACGAGCTTTGGGCTCGTTGGAGCTGCCTCTACGATGTCTATCCATTGATGTCTTTCGAATAGCTTCACGCTCTCGCTTCAAAATCTCAGGATTTATCACTCCAGGGCTTTGAAAGAGATCCAACATACGATTTCCAATAAGCACGTGTTGATAAAGCGGAATCGGTCTAATCTCACTAACTATTACAGTTGTATTTCCCCGAACCTCACCTAGCCATTCGCCAAACTCTTCGGCATTTGAAACTGTGGCAGATAAGGAAATAACCTGCACGCTCTCCATGAGGTGGATGAGTACTTCCTCCCATACCGCACCTCGAAACTTGTTTGCTAAGTAGTGAACTTCATCCATGACTACATAACCCAGGCCAGTTAACGTAGATGAGCCGGCATACAACATATTTCGTAAGACCTCGGTTGTCATGACCAAGATATCGGCCTCACCATTAATACTTGTATCGCCGGTTAATAATCCAACCTTGTCTTCGCCAAATTTCTCTACAAATTCAAAGAATTTTTGATTCGACAACGCCTTAATTGGCGTGGTGTAAAAGCACTTCTTTCCAAGGTTGAGTGCACAGAATGCAGCAAATTCGCCCACAACAGTCTTGCCCGCGCCGGTTGGAGCAGCAACCAGTACGCCACTCCCCTCTTCGACGGCGTGGCATGCCGCAATTTGAAATGGATCGAACTCAAAACTAAAGGTAGCTAAAAAACTCTGCGTGACAGGATGTGCTCCTCGTATCTTCGCAGCCTCAAAACTCTGCGCTGGCGAGATTACGGCATCCATGTTTGCAACACTCCAGGGATGCACTCTGCAGATATAGGAAGTCGACCAATCCTCTCGCCATCTGAATAGGCGATGGCATCGGCAACGATCGTTACTCTCTTGCTACGTACGATTTCAACTGCCGGATGGTTTACATGAGTACCTTTAAATACCTTTGGGAAAACCTTAAGGAACTCAATTTTCGAGACTGGATGTAGCACCATGACATCGAATAGCCCATCATGAATGTTGGCATCAGGGCACACCAACATGCCCCCTCCATATGATCGTCCATTAGAGATAGCGATAAGCATCGCCTGGGTGGAAATCGAGCGATCATCAAGAGTAATCTCATAACTGCGAGGCGCAAATCGTGGAAGTTCAATTGCGATAGCAACGTTATATTTCATTGGTCCCTTTGGCCAAATCATGGTATTTGCTTTTTCATTTACTATCGAATCGAATCCCGTCGATAAAATTGCTCCGAACCACTCGCCATCTACTAACCCTAGATCCATGGACCGTGGTTTACGCGAAATGATGCTCTCTAGATATGAATTGAAATCATCGAGTGGCCACCCAAGAGTTCGAACAAAATCATTTCCCGTCCCGGCTGGAATAGCAGCGAGTGGAATTTGAGCTGGAACCACTACTTGCAAAATATTATGCAACAAACCATCGCCACCAACGGCAATCACGCCTTGGCAATCAGGGTAGTTTTGAATAAATTTCTTAAGATGAGCAACTAAGGAGATAGCAGAATCTCCCGAAACAATTTCGTGGGTTTCTCTGCGCTGCGTTAGGAAGCCGGCGACATATCTCCCGATGGATGCACCTTTGCCTGAGCCTGCGGTCGGGTTGATAGCTAAGGCCCACATGAGGCGACCTTATCGCCCTAATCGGTAATTGGCGTGGCGCTCTCGATTGGTGAAACGCCAGTTTGAACTGAGGCGCTTCTCTTATCCCGCTTTTTATCGACCAAAACCGCAATGCCCCCTGCCATGAAATAAAAGACAATCAGTGGGGCAGCCAAGAGCACCATACTCAGAGGATCTGCGGTAGGTGAAAAGGCAGCTACTACAAGGAAAATCGCAAATACCCAAACGCGCCAAGGTTTGAGTATCGTCCTGCCTCGGAGAAAACCGATGAGATTGAAGGTCAATAAGAAAATCGGTAATTCAAAGGCCAGACCTACTAACAAAATCAATCTCAATACAAAATCTAAATAATCATCAAATCGCACCAAGTTGCTTATCGCATTTGGCGTAAATCCAAAGAGAGCCTTAATCGCTATAGGTAAAATCAAATAGCCGAGAGTTGCCCCAAGGGCAAAAAATGGTGTTGCCGCACAGATAAAAAGTACAGTTGTGCGTTTTTCTTTTCGGTGGAGCGCTGGTGCTATGAATGCCCATAGTTGATATAGCCAAAATGGCGCCGAAACAATTACACCGGTTAGAAGTGCGACTTTAATTTGAAGATCAAGTGGACCAAGAACCCCGCTTATATATAAGGCACCACAACTTGCCGCACCAGATTGCTGAGCCGCTTTCAGATCACAGACGGGTTTAGCCAACGTCGCAATAATGGGATTGTATAAATACCATCCACCAACGAAAACTACGAGAACCGCGACTGCTGACTTTAGAACACGTTTGCGCAACTCCCGTAAATGATCAATGAGCGGCATCCGTTCCTGACTTGCAGATGCCATGAATCTATTTCTCGGTTTTGCCGTCTTCTTCAATAACTGTGTCGTCGCTCTTCATTTCCTTCATTTCGCTCTTAAAGATTCTCATTGAGCGGCCAAGAGAACGAGCCGAGTCGGGTAGGCGTTTGGCACCAAATAGGACGAGGACAACAATCAAAAGAATAACGACTTCTCTTGGGCCTAGATTCATAGTACTAACTCCTTGGCTTATGTTTTTTTCGAAAGGTGATGGCGAAAGGTTACCCTAGAGCAAGGCTCCCTGGAAAGGTGAGACTAGTGGCTATTGTAACGATCTAGTATCCCTTGAGCGCTCTCAGCAATCTCTTTTCGAAGCCCAGAGGGTTCCAACACCTCAACGCTTCCAGATGAAGCCATGACAGAACGAATAACCCACTCGCTTGAAAAGGATAAAATCTCATTTTCCCGCGATCGAGAATCACGATCCAAAGAGAATCGTTCCATTGCAGCTCTCGGTCGAGTATGAACGCGTATGACATAAGCTGTTTTTTCAGCTTGATTGTCAACTGCATATAACGGTGTTTCTGGTGGCGCACAAGGTACTAATTTTTGTATGCGATCCATTCTGAAAACTCGCAGGCCACGCGCACTGTGACAAATAGCCCACAAATACTCATAACCCCCATCAAGTCGTAGTTCAAGGGGGTGTATTACGCGAGTGGAAACGGTATCGGAGTATGAAGAGTGATAAGTAATTTCCACCCAGCTGTCTTTAGTCAGCGCATTCTCAATCAATGCACGTACCGAACCTGCGGCCGATGGAATTGCAGTTAGTTTTGCTTTTATTGAAATTCTTGCGGAAAGTTTTTCTACTAATGCTGTAGCACGATCTCTCAAATCACTACGTTCTGCAGGTAAAGATTCTATTACTAAATCCAACCCAAGAAGTAGCGCAATCGTCTCCTCACTATTGAGTGATCGAGGGTTAGAAAGGGTTTGAGCGTTATGAATGGTTACGAAACCTGAATCGAAAGATAAGTCCATCAGCTCAAGATGGGTATATCCCGGTAATCCGCACATCCACAAGGTTGTTAAATCGGAGATCATCTGAGCTTGAGTGACGTTGAAATTTTGAGCCAAAGCTGCGATCTCAATCCCTTGGTGCGAGGCTACATAGGGCACTAAATCTAGAAGTCTAGCCGTTCGACTTAATGGGGTTTGAGCTAAATTATGCATGTAAGTGAACTATCTCTTCGAGTGCGGCGATAACTTGATTTCTCAGTGTAGTTGGTTCAATCACTAAAACATCGGCTCCATGCCAAAGAATCTGGTCGACAAAGTGTTGATGGTCAAAGTATTTAACAGTAATTTGCTCCCACTCGCCTTTATCAACGCAAGAATCGGCGACTAATCTAAGAAGATGCGCTTTCCCCTTTCGTATATCGAGAGTGGCTATATTTACCAGTTCATCACTTTCTAAAGATCCAAAGACATCAAAGCCTGCAGGAATATCAAAACCTTGACTACTTTGGGAAATTGAAATCTCGCCATCGATGCGGTCCAACCTAAATGTTCGTAGTTCATTCTTTTCCATATCTCTTCCAGCCAGGTACCAGTGAGAATTTCTGGTAGCAATGGCATAGGGCTCAATGGTGCGAATCTGCGCAACCATTGCAGTGGAGAGATAGGAGAATGAAATAACCTCTCGTTTAGAAATCGCAAGAGCAATCACCTGAAAATCACTATGTGTCGGATTCAACCGTGGTGAAATAGCTGGAAGTGCATCTAGATCTGATTCAACACCCATTGAATGAAGTTTAGTTAACGCACTATGTGCTGCATCATCTAGTGCAGCACCACGCCATGCCTCTGCTGCAAGTGACAAAAGTGCTATTTCTACGCCTGAGATTTCACCTAGATTTAGAGAGTAACCTTCAGGCTTGATTCGGTAGCCAGCTTCATCTTGAAAGACTGGATCGAAACTACCTACTTCAATGATGACACCGAGATTTCGTAAATCATCTTTATCTCGTTCAAACATACGTTCCATTGTCTCTGCACTGCCTTCATATCCATCGACAGATCTAAAGATTTCACTTTTTGTTAAATATCTCTTCGTCGCAAGCAGAGCTATTGTAAGATTAATAAGACGTTCAATCTTCCGAGACACCGTACGCTCCTTTCGCAGGTCGACGTCTACGAGCTAGAACTTCTACGCCGGGTGCCATTTTCCGGGATTGAATGAGAAATCCTGTATGTCCGATCATCCGCTGCTGTGGTCGAACTGCTAAACCTTCATGATGCCATCCTCGGACAATAGTCTCCGAACTCTCGGGCTCAGTAAAGCGACCATCGGACTTCATAGCTTCAGCAGTAACAGATAACTGCGTTGTTGTAGCTACATAGGCCATGAAAACACCGCCGGGACGAAGCGCCTGAGCAGCTATATCGACACACTCCCATGGTGCGAGCATGTCCACGATCACTCGATCATAGCTATCGGCAACGGTCTGATCTTGAAGATCACCTACTGTAAGTTTCCAATTCTCTGGAGTACCTAAAAAATAATTTTCAATATTAGATCGAGCAATTTCAGCGAAATCTTTGCGGCGCTCGACTGAATGAACCGAACCGTTGCTACCAACTGCACGCAAAAGCGAAATTGTTAACGCTCCACTACCTACCCCAGCCTCAAGGACACGTGCACCTGGATAAACATCGGCCACTCCAATAATCATTGCGGCATCTTTTGGATACACGATTGTGGCACCTCGTGGCATTGTTAAAACGTAATCAGCTAAGAGGGGTTTAAATGCCGTGAACTTTAACCCTGCCGTTGTGCTGACAACTGAACCTTCTGGTATGCCAATTAAATCATCGTGAGTTATCCAGCCCTTATGGGTATGCCACTCTTTGCCTGCAACGATTGTAAAACTGTACAACTTGCCTTTCGGGTCGGTCAGTTGAATTCGATCGCCCTCCCCGAAATAACCTAAATTAGACACGGGAGCATCTTAGGCGAAAATTTTAAGGTAGGTACGAGTATCTTGCATCTCGTGAACACTGATCCCCGACTACGACTCTCGCCTAGCGCGGTGAATGAATATAACAACTGCCCTCAACTCTATAAATATCGCTCAATTGATCGCCTTCCACAACCACCGAGCCTAGATGCCGAACGCGGAACTTTGGTGCATACAGTTTTGCATGATCTCTTTGAAAACCTAGCAAAAGATAGAACACCAACTACGGCCGTGGATTTACTTCCATCTAGGTGGGCAGCTCAAGTCAGTGCAAAACCAGAGCTTGCAGAGTTGATTGGTAATGAAAAAGAATGGCTCGATCGCGCCGCATCGCTTATTCGAACTTACTTTACGTTAGAACACCCGGATACGTTTGAAGCTACACATCGAGAATTGCATTTGGAAAATGATTTTGAGGAGAATGTTTATCTCCACGGTTATGTTGATCGCCTCGATATTGCACCTACAGGAGAAGTGCGAATTATCGATTATAAAACCGGCAAAGCACCTAAACCTGGATGGGAAGAAAAAGCTCTATTCCAACTCCGTATCTACGCTCTACTTTATTGGAAAAATAGCGGGGTACTTCCCCGCCTATTGCAACTGATTTATCTTGGCGATGGAAAAATAATCAGAAGTAACCCTACTATTGCAGAACTTGAATCCACAGAAAAATCCTTGCACCTCATGGCCTTGGACATATTTACATCCATTGAAAAAAATTACTGGCCACCTAAACCTAGTAGATTGTGTGATTGGTGTTTCTTTAAATCAATCTGTCCCGCTCACGTAAGTTAAATAGTCGAAGTGAAATCTTTAAACAACTCTTGAAGTTTGTCGAAAGAGATTTGAGTCAGAGATTTAATACTTCGAACGCGAGGCTCTTGAGGAATAAATACTAAGTGTGGTACAGCTATTACCCATGCCCCACTAGATTTGGCTGCGCTAACTCCAGTTAAGGAGTCTTCAAAGACAAGGCATTTGGAAATCTCTGCACCCGCTTTTTTCGCCGCTAAAAAATATGCATCAGGGTGAGGTTTGGTATTAATCACATCATCTGAGCTAATTGAGAAAGGAAAGGGATTTCCTCCGAGATTATCCAGCACTGCGTTAACTATGTTTCGAGGGCTCGCAGAGACTAATCCAGTGGCTATATTCTGTGATTGAAGTTGATTGAGTAATTCTGTTGCACCGGGCATAAGTGGGGTTTGACCCCGCAACTTAGCAGATTGAATTTCAATCAAGGTATTAGTAAAAAAGGCAGGCGATTCAACGTGGTTACACTTTTCAAACATATACTCACCAACGCGAGAAAGTGGGCCACCCAAGCAGGCAACTTGATCTTCATCCCTCCATGCATAACCAAAAGGAGCTGTTACTTCCGCCTCAGATTCGAGCCATAAGGGCTCTGAGTCAACAAATAGGCCATCCATATCGAAAAAGACAGCCTCAAAAAACTCTGGGAGTTGGTAACTACTCACGTGCAGGAGGGTACCGTAAGGTTTGTTGATGTGGAGATACATAGAATTCCGAATCTAAGAAGTCCTGTGATGCTAATCGCTTTTTCCGGTTGGAGTGATGCAGGTGAAGGCGCAACTGGAGCGCTCAATCATTTAATGAATGTGTGGTCAGATTTATCACCGGAAATTATTCCAGATCTAATTGCCGATGTAGACCCTGAGGATTTTTATGATTTCCAAGTTAATAGACCTCGGGTATACACCGATGAGACTAGCACCAGAAACATTTCGTGGCCGACAACGAAAGTTTATGGAATTGCTCTTGCACATTTCGATAGAGATTTAGTTGTCGTTGTCGGCGAAGAGCCGTCAATGCATTGGAAATCTTTCACACAAGAAATTCTAAACTTAGCAGACGATTTGGAAGTTTCGATGGTTGTTACAGTTGGTTCGCTATTGGCCGATATTCCACACAGTCGTCCGATTTCAGTTGGCATTACCGCGGCAAATTCAACAGCCGCGGATCGATTTAATGTTGAAGTATCCAGTTACGAAGGTCCTACGGGAATCCTTAGTGTTATTCACTGTGAATGTCTGCGACGCGGAATTGATGGGGTAGCTCTGTGGGCTCCGGTTCCGCACTATGCTTCCGGCGCTCCTTCGCCAAAAGTTGCACTATCTCTCATTCGAGCTCTTGAAGATCTTCTAGCAATAAGCATTCCTCAGGATGAATTGGAAATAGCATCGGATGCGTGGGAAAGTGAGATAGATAATTTAGCGCGAGAAGATAATGATGTTGCCGATTACGTTAAAGCGCTTGAGGAGTCAAAAGATGCATTGGATATTCCAGAAATTTCAGGCGAAATGATTGCAAAAGAGTTCGAACGTTATCTTCGCCGCAAAAATAAAGATTAAAACTTCAAACCTAATAAGGCATCAAGGGAGGTTTTAAGATCATCCACATCCCCGCCTGTCCCACCACGTAAACTCTCCCCCGCCCAATTATCTAAAAGTTTAATAACAGTAGGTGTATCCAAATCATTGGCTAATGCTGATGTTATAGCCCTTATGCAATCTGAAGTCTCATGAACTTCTGTCAAAGAACATGCTTGTTTCAATTTTTCAAAAGAAGAACTTGCTTTGGAGAGTAGTTCTTCACTCCACATTTGATCATCTCTGTAGTGATGTCCCATCAAGGCATATCGAATTGCCATAGGATTTACACCTTGGGAAACAAGTTTGGATACAAGAATTAAATTCCCTTTGCTTTTACTCATTTTTTCGCCGTCGAGACCAATCATTCCTGCATGTACATAGTTAGCAGCCAGCTCTTTACCTGTCAGAACCTTTGCTTGGGATCTGCACATTTCGTGATGAGGAAAAATAAGGTCATTTCCTCCGCCTTGAATATCAATTAAGAAACTATCTGAGGGGTCTGGATGTAAATATTCAAGCGCAATAGCCGTGCACTCAATATGCCATCCAGGTCGACCAGTACCAAGATAAGAGGGCCATCCAGGTTCACCTTCACGCTGTGACATCCATACTAAACAATCAAGTGTGTGCAGTTTACCGGGCAAATCTGGATCTCCTCCGCGCTGTGAAAAGATCTCCTCCATTTCCTTTTGGCTCAGATGCGATAACTCTCCGAAAGTGGATTCAGGTGAGTTAGAAAAATAGTAATTATGATTTATTGGATATATCGAGCCGTGTTTTTGTAAACTTTGAATTGCATCGATAATTAGAGGTATTGCTTCAACTGCACCGATGTATGAATCTGGCGGCATAACTCTTAAACTCTCCATGTCGCTGGTAAATAAATCGATTTGAGAGTGCGCTAACTCCTTCCAATCAACCCCATCCCGAATGGCTCGCTCGAGTAATGGATCATCTATATCTGTAATATTTTGAACATAAGTGACTACCGAACCAGTTGCCAAGAGGTAGCGCCCAATTAAATCAAAAGTCAAATAGGTAGCTGCATGCCCAAGATGCGTTGCATCATATGGAGTTATGCCACATACATACATGCGATACGCGGACTTGGCGGGAATTACTTGAATGAGACCGGTTTTTGAATTGGTTAAAGATATTTGACTCAATTGATATCTAGAATGTAGTGGAGGTACTTCCACTTGAGACCAACTCTTCATCTGCCAATACTACTTATCGGCGAACTAAAATGCAGGCCATGGAACCGACGGCCAATTTGGATTTGGTTCAGGCATTACTGCATGGGCTATTAATCGAGAAATGCGATTCTTTATAGCTACTATCTCCGATGCAGTTAAGTGAGTCGATAAATCTAGATCTAAATCTAGGCCAGTAGATAGTTTTTTGAGCAGAAGCAACTCAGCATCTGTCAAAGACTCTCCGGCCCACTGCCACAAAACGGTACGTAATTTATCTTCCGCGTGAAAAGTTACTCCATGATCGCAGCCATATAATTTACCTGTAGTGGTAGGTAAAAGGTGTCCAATCTTACGATCCGTATTGTTGATAATTGCATCGAAAAGAGCCATGGCTCTCAACTCTGAGTTATCTGTTGAGAAGAAACTTCCCAAGTCGATACTCTCGTCAATATCTATCCATTCCTGAACCATTCCATCACCATAAGGTCCATCCCGAAGAACTGTTAGAGGGACAAGTTCCAAACCTAAATACTCACTCACTAAAAATGCAGCATATTCACGATTGGCTAGAGCTCCATCTGGGAAATCCCACAAAGGGCGCTCTCCCGCAATTGGCTTATAAATTGCGTTCATAGAACGATCTTCATATGTCAGAGATGCAAATAACGTTGCATTTGATGCATCCACCAATCGTCCGGTTACAACCAACTCCCCTTTTGATAGCAGAAGAAATTTATCGACGGTAACCATTGGCCCTCGGGCAAAGGTGACCCTGTGGATCTATCGGCATTCCACAGAATGGACATGGTAATCGACCTGCACCAATTAACGCCTTAGAACGCTTAATAAAGGCACTACACATCGAGATATTCAATTGAACCCTTAAAGAGTTGGGAGTTTCAATCTCTTCGGTAGCAATCTCCAAGAGTTCGATACTCATCATTTTCTTAGAATCATCCCAGGAGATCGATATTGACCCAACTTCAAACTCAGATTCGATAGGTAGTTCCAAAGGGGCATCATCAATTTCATTGGTTACTGACCGAATACTTACGTCGTTTTTACGAAACCCATTGATTATAATTTCAAGACGCTCAGCTAGGGCTGCTACCTGAAGTTTCTCTATAGCTACAGTTACCAGTCGATTCCCATCTCGAGCTTGTAAAAAGAATGCACGCTCACCAGGTTGGCCTACAGTGCCGGCTACAAAACGTTCCACTGAATCAAAAAGGAAACTCACACTCCTGCTCCCCCACCAAGTAAATTTCTCTTTCTATACGGGGCATTTAAATACTCCTCCAAATTCGCTCGCGAATCATTGAGTAGCAAGAGTCGCGGTTTCGTGCTCGAAAATTCTATGACACTTATTGAGGCTGGATCGATCACTAAACGCTGAAAACTATCGAGATGCATGCCGAGCGCTGAAGCCACAATGGATTTAATCACATCGCCATGAGTGACAAAAACAACTGCGCCTTTCTTTCGAGTGGATGCTGCTTCATGCACAGCCCGCATAGCTCTCTCTTGCATCTGCGCCAAGCCCTCGCCCGATGGAAAGTACATAGCGCTGGGCGAATTTTGTACCGTATGCCACAGTTTCTTCTTTGAAAGCACAGCTAGTTTTTTCCCACTCCAATCACCGTAGTCAACTTCATTGAGATTCTCATCTCGAATTAATTCAACGGTGGGATTGTGAACCTTTCCAATTGTCTCCCACCAAGGATTTATAGTTTCGTAGCATCGTTCGAGAGGACTTATTCGAAGTGTGGCCACTCTCAATCGACCAAGTCTTGAAATTAGATCCTGCGATTGACTATCGCCTTTTTCAGACAGATGAACCCCTACGGTTCGCCCTGAGAGCAACGCCTTCGCGTTGGCTTCAGAGTGGGCATGTCTAATCAAAACTACCTGCATAAACATAAGGTTATCGCAGGTTTCTTAACTCCGCCTTGCTAAGGTCGCTCCATGGAAATGCGACGAGCTGGTACCAGCGGACTTCAACTCTCTCGTCTAGGGCTTGGCACTATGACGTGGGGACGAGACACCGATGAACATGAAGCCGCCGATCAATGCAGAGCGTTCATCGACGCCGGCGGTAATTTTATTGATACGGCCAGTACATACGGTGATGGCGATAGCGAGAGAGTTATTGGTGGCTTAATAGGCACGCTCTTTAATCGTGACGAGGTTGTTATTGCTACAAAATCTGGATTGAGTTTTCCAGATGGTATAAAAAACGTTGATGCTTCCAGAGCGAATTTAATTGCCGAACTGGATAAATCACTTGTTCGGCTTGGAACTGATTTCGTTGATTTGTGGCAGATACATGCTTGGGATTCAATAACACCTCTAGATGAAACTTTGTCAGCTCTCGATTTTGCCTATACATCTGGTCGAGCGCGATACGTTGGTGTAAGCAATTTCTCCGCTTGGCAGTTGGCTCGCGCAGCTACGAAACAAGCGTCAAATTCGATGAAGGCTCCAATCACAACTATTCAGTGTGAATACTCTTTGCTCAACCGCGATGTTGAGATAGAACTTCTTGAGTGCGCTACCGATTGCGGAACTGGATTTTTAGCGTGGGCGCCACTTGCTCGGGGAGTTCTAACTGGAAAATACCGTAACGGTATTCCTAGTGATTCAAGAGGTGCTGCACCGCACTTTGCTAAACACATTGAGCCGTACTTAGATTCCAGAAGCGCAAGAATCGTTGAAGCCGTAACAGTTGCCGCCCAAGGTTTAGGATTCTCGCCGTTAGAGGTGAGCCTGGTTTGGGCACGCGATGCTTATGGAGTGACTAGCTCAATAATCGGAGCGAGAACAGGGGCACAACTTCGTGGTCTTCTCAAGAGTGAAGAGATATCACTTCCAGATATCGTGAGAAGTGCGCTCAACGACGTAAGCTCTTAAGCGTTTTCTAGAAAATCTTTTAGAACTCGAACTCCAAAAGTTAATCCCTCGACAGGAACGCGTTCATCTACTCCATGAAACATTGCCATGAAATCAAAATCCTCATCCAATTTCAATGGTGAAAATCCATAACCAATTATGCCTAATTCAGCTAAAGCTTTATTGTCAGTACCACCACTCATTAAATATGGGACTGGAATTGCATCCGCATCTTCTTTCAGAATGGAATTGCACATCGCATCAACTAAATCTCCCTCGAAAGGAACTTCAAGGGCTTTATCTCTAGTAATCGTGTCAATAGTAACGTGCGAACCAATGAGAGATTTGATGGTTTCATTAAGTTCATCTTCAAATCCAGGAATAAAACGTCCATCAATTACCGCACTCGCTGATCCAGGAATCACATTTGCCTTGTAACCCGCATCGAGCATTGTTGGGTTGGCAGTATTTTGTAACGTTGCACCGATCATGCGGGCAGCGAAACCTAGTTCATTCAACAGTGGCCGCAAGTCTCTCTCGTCATATGTTTTACCCGTGGCATCTGCAACTCGCTTAAATAAAGCCTTAACCGTGGTGCTGTAACGTTGGGGCCATTGATGGGTTCCAATTCTCGCAACCGCCTCGGTCAATCTAGTTAGCGCATTTTCATCATTCATTACTGATCCATGACCAGCACGACCGCTAGCAGTCAACTTCATCCAGTGGATTCCCTTTTCCGCCGTTTCGATCATGTATAAGCGTTTCCCCCCGCCTACTGTTACTGAAAAGCCACCAACTTCGGAGATTGCCTCAGAGCAGCCAGCAAAGAGTTCGGGATGTTTATCAACCATCCAATGAGAGCCGAAAATACTTCCGGCCTCTTCATCGGCAAAAAATGCTAAAACGATATCGCGAGGTGGAACATAGTTCGTTCTAGCCCACTCTCTAACAGTTGCCAAAATCATCGCATCCATGTTTTTCATGTCTACAGCGCCACGACCCCAGATCATTCCATCGATAATCTCTCCACAAAATGGATCGACGCTCCAATCTTCGGCATTCACTGGAACAACGTCTAAGTGTCCATGAACTACCAATCCAGCGCGGTGAGAATCACGACCTTTGATTCTGGCAACCACGTTGCATCGACCGGGAGCCGATTCATATATTGTTGATTCGATTCCTACTTCGGCTAGTGATGCAACAACATACTCAGCGACAGCTTGTTCGTCACCTTTTCCCTCACCGAAATTAACGCTTGGAATTCTTATGAGATCTTGGCAGATTTGTATTGTTTCAGTTTCAAGAAGTGAACGCTTAGATGTATCCATTTCGCCATTCTCGCACCACATTGCTATCCTTGGTACTTCACTCAGTCCGGGTGGCGGAATTGGCAGACGCGCTAGCTTGAGGTGCTAGTGCCCGCAAGGGCTTAGGGGTTCAAGTCCCCTTTCGGACACTTAATTGTTGATTAGTACCCTAGATGTACCTGTTTTATTCGGTGAGAACAGGGCGAGCTTGGCCCAAGATTTCAGTGCGAGTATTCTCGGGTGAGATTCGGCGGAATGGTTTCGGTCGACGGATAACAGTGGTTCCTGGCCGTCCGATCGTTGCGGTGTCAACTTTCTCTTGAGTTATCTGCATCGTGAAGGCGTGCGATGAGTTTGGTTCAAGAAGTAATGGTAGTTCTGTAGCTTCTAAGAGGTAACGGACATCAGCGTTAGAAATAACATCCTTCGTCCCTTCCTCTTGACCGCCTGTCATGTTGGAAATACTCCAAAAGACCTCAGTCACCGTTGTTGCTACTCGGCCAACGTTGGTAATTTCAACGGTTAAATCGATGAATGACTTTGCGCCCTTATTTTTACTTGAATGGGCTTGTCCATCCACTGTTAAGAGAATTCGACCGGAGCGTGTCTCTCGAAGCCACCATGCTGAAATTAATAAGGTGCACACGGAGATAGCCAACGCGGCGTAGGAGGTCCAAGATTGTTGATCCATAGACATGATTGTGATGATACATGAGTATGACTATGCAGATTACCTCTCTTAGACGTGATCCGACCTTCTCCCAGCATGACAAAGAGCCCCTAGCGCCATATGCGCCAGGGGCTCTTTGTTTAAATGCTAAGAAACTTAGCCCTTATTGTGTTTATTTGATTTTGCAGGCTTAGCAGGCTTAGCAGGCTTATCAAACTTGATGTCATCATCGTCATCATCGTCGTCATCATGATCGCGATCGGCATCAATCTTTACTTTTTTGACTGGTTTAACTGGCTTGTCTCCCACCGCATCAAGGGCAGCTTTGCGTGCTGCAATTGATAGAGTGACGGTGTTCTGACGTGCAGTTGTGGCAGCTAGTTTTTGTTCTGCAGTTGTGGCAGCCGCCATAGCGGTTGCAAGCGTTGCATTGGCGTTATGAATTGCAACTTCGAAAGCCTTGTTAATTGACTTGCGAAGATCTTCACGCATATTCATGGTTACTTTATAAATTCGCACTACGTTTTCGTATGCAATCTTATAATTTTGCTTAGCAATGTTGAATACACCAAGCTGAGCCTTGAATGTAACTGTTGCATTGTTGTAGGCAGTTAATGCCGTGTTATAGGCGGCCAAGATAACTGCATACTGTGCAGGAGTTGTGGCAGGTCCATTTGCCTTAAGCACTGCTTTGTAATTTACTAAGGCAGTTTCATAGGCGGTTTTGTAGGTCTGAACTGCTACACCAAAAGCGACAACCTGAGCTTTAATTGTGACAGTAGCGGTGTCATAGGCCACTAAAGCAGTGTTATAGGTAGCCAATTGAACTTTGTATGTTGCTAATGTGACGGGAGCAGTCGGTGCAGTTGTTGTCTCTGCAGCAAAAGCTACGCTCGTGGAGCCCATAATCAGACCAGCACTTAATAGTGTGGCCGTAATGATCTTTTTCATTTCAACCTCCTTGGATGTGCAAAG
>JAUXRP010000033.1 GCA_030681675.1 Candidatus Planktophila sp. | reverse complement strand
ATGTGCGAAAGTATCAATGCCATATGCCCCACCACTGACAATCGCCCATTCGCGATCAACAAAACCTGCAGCAAAATCTCCAGCTATGCGTGCGCCATAATTTGTTGGATTACGAGTACCAACAATTGCCAACGATTGCATGGATAAGGCGGCCAGATTTCCTTTAGCAATGAGCGCGATGGGTGGTGCGATTAAATCATCAACTAGAAATGGCCACATAGCATCACCCGGCATTATCAGAAGGGCATCTGCGCTTTCAACTTTTTCAAATACTTGATCGGCAGTCGTTGATTTAATCGAAGCAATGAGTGCGCTGTACTTAATAACGTCATAGCCACCGGCAAGTAATCTTTCAATCGTTCTAATTGCGCCTTGTGAGAAAATCTCTCGCGCCCACAGTGGATGTCCGCCTTCTATTGCACTAAAGAGTATCGCTCGTGCTTCGCGCTCCTTCATATTTCGACTCCTCCGCGCATCGCATGCGCCTGTCTAACGTCGGCAAGTGTTGGAATATCGTGTCCATGCAAATCGGCAAGTGTCCAAGCAGTCCGTGCGATTTTGTGCAGACCGCGCGCAGTAATCTGCTCGCGCTCGAGCTCATCGTGTAAAAAATTCATAGCTGCACGCTCTGGCTGAAAAACTGTTCGCAATGATCGTGCAGGGATCTGCGAGTTCAGACTGTATCCAAGTCCAGCAAATCGCCGCTCAGCTATCGCTCGTGCGGCGATTACTCGGCTGCGAATCGCCTCACTCGTTTCACCTAGTTCAACTCGCGCCATATCGACGCGCCCCACTGGATCTACGTGGACTCGTAAATCGATGCGATCCATCAATGGACCTGAAAGTCTTCCTAAATAGCGCCGGACCTGTTGGGATGTACAGATGCAGTTACGACCACGACCACTGAATTTTCCGCAAGGGCATGGATTTGCAGCCAGAACTAAAAGGAACTGCGCTGGAAAAGTTACGTTTCCTATACTGCGTGCAATAGTTATTGTCCCTGCCTCTAAAGGTTGGCGAAGAGAATCTAAAACACCAGATGGACACTCTGGTGCCTCATCAATAAATAAAACTCCGTGATGGGCAAGTGAACATGCACCAGGTTTTATTGCATGTGCGCCTCCCCCCACCATTGCAACACGCGTTGTCGTATGGTGCGGTGAAACTATCGGTGCAATCAATGAAGTCGGAGATCTCGTTGCAAAGCCTGCGGCCAATGAATGAACGGCCGTAACCTCTAAAGCTTGCGCAATATTTAGCGCCGGCATAATTGTGGGAATTCTTTCAGCGATCATAGTTTTACCAGCCCCAGGTGGGCCGATCAATAAAATATGGTGTCCCCCAGTTGCCGCAATTTCTGCCGCTAACCGCGCCTCAGGTTGGCCAGCAACATCGGCAAAATCCAAAAGTTCATCGCTCTGACTCCATTGATAATCAATCTCTTCGGCAATTTCACGCTCTCCAGTACGTAGCCAACGCAGAACGCTCTTTAAATGCTCCATCGCAATTATCTGCATTCCCTGCATCAACCCGGCTTCTGCAGCATTAGCCAACGGAACGACGGCCGTTGTAATCCCTGATTTATAAGCGGCCATCAGTGCAGGTAAAACTCCGCGAACAGAACGAATACGTCCATCCAATGAAAGCTCGCCAAGAAATACAACGCTAGTAATGCGCTCAGGAGGAATAGTTTCGTGGGCAGAAAGAATTGCAATGCAGATCGCTAAATCAAAGCCCGATCCACTCTTAGGTAACCATGCAGGAGAGAGCGAAACAGTCACTTTTCGATTGGGCCAAATTTCACCACAATTAACCATCGCCGCGCGAACACGTTCTCGGGATTCAGTCAGCGCGGCATCGGGTAATCCGAGTAGAGAGTAAGCCGGCAGGCCGTCGGCAATATCTACTTCGACGGTAACTAGGTGGCCATCTAGACCAAGGAGTGCAACCGATGTTGTCAGGGCAAGGCTCATAGTAAATTTGCTCTGTATTCAATTGAATGCGAACCGTCGGGTGCGATTAATACCGCCGCGACATCGATTTGGTATTCGCACCCTAAACAGCCATGTGTTGCTAGCCAGCCAAGGGCTAAGCGCTGCATGCGATGGGCCTTTTCGCGATTAATCGCCTCAAATGGGTGGCCAAAAGCCAAAGAGGAACGAGTCTTAACCTCTACGAAGGCAAATACTCCCGATGGTTGAAGCGCGATAATGTCGATCTCACCCTCGCGAATTCGCCAGTTACGCTCAATGATTTCGGCGTTTTTAGCGGTTAAATACTGAGTAACAACTTCTTCACCAAAAGCGCCTGTGCGTTGATTATTTTTTGTTTGCATAACCGGTGACGATAAATACTCACCCTGACAAAACTACTCAGTGAAGATTTACTTGTGGATGAGGGCTGCAATATTTGAAAAAGAACGGCGATGTTCCATACACACCCCATGGGTATTGAGGGCGGCAGTGTGAGCGGCCGTGATATAGCCCTTGTGACTGGCAAATCCATAGTTCGGAAATGCCAAGTCCATTTCACGCATAATGCGATCTCTCGTCACTTTTGCGACGATGGATGCAGCACCAATTGATACGACGACTTGATCGCCTTTCCATACCGCTAAGTTCGGTACTGCAAGTCCATCGATTGCATAACCATCGGTTAAAACATATGCGGGTGGTTGATCTAAACCATGAACGGCACGTCGCATTCCATCGAGATTTGCTGTATGGACTCCGCGCTTATCGATTTCACTTGCCGGAACTATCACAACACTTATCGATGCTGCGATGGTGGTAATGACGTCGAACAACTCTTCGCGTTTACTCTCTGATATCTCTTTTGAATCTCGAACTGCAGATAACTCTGGTGCAAATGGATCATTCAAAATTACTGCAGCGATAACGAGTGGACCCGCACATGCTCCGCGTCCTGCCTCATCTACACCTGCAATCGGTGCGATACCTGCATTGATGAGCCCTTGCTCAATCACTTTCACTAAGTGCTACTTAACAACGTCTATCTGTGGAATATAG
>JAUXRP010000032.1 GCA_030681675.1 Candidatus Planktophila sp. | reverse complement strand
TGCGTGCCCCCAACGGGATTCGAACCCGTGTTACCGCCGTGAAAGGGCGATGTCCTAGGCCCCTAGACGATGGGGACGTTTGAGGCTTGGCAATCGTACCTGCCATTGAGCGCGCGACCAAACTCAGGTTTTTCAAAGATGAACATACAAAAAAAGGAGCACCAATGTCTAAGAATTACCCTAGACACGGATGCTCCTATTTGTAAGAGTGAATAGTTAGCCGATTGCCCAGCGAACTGAGACAGAAACTGCGACTTTCTGTTGTCCCAAGTCGATCTGAGTTGCTGAATCTTCAGCCTTTGTTGAAACTGAGTAGATTGGGTAGGAAATAGGTGCTGATGTCTCTTCAAGGAAAATCACTTTGCCGAGTTTAATGCCCAGGAGTTTTGCATATGATTTTGCCTTTGCTTTGGCACGTGCAACTGCGAGTCCACGGGCTACATCGGTTGCCTTGTCATCATTGATGACAAAAGGGCTCACACCATTTATCAGAATATTATTTCCACCGGCATCAACGATTGCATCAATTACTGCACCTGCTGTCGAAGCTGCACGTACTGTAATATTAAAACTCTGTGATGCCCGGTAGCCACTTAGTACTGGTGCACTTCCATCTTGTGGGTATGAATACTCTGGATAAACAGTTGCAGATTGTGTTGCAAGATCTTTAGCAGCGATTTTTGCTGCAGTCAATGCACGGCGAACAGCAGATGCCGATGTTGAGGATGCGGCAAGTGCTTCTTTAGTGGTTTTTGCAAGCACCGAAACAGTTGCATCGATCCGCACTGCATCTGGAACAACCAATGTCGTTCCGGTAGCACTGACCGCGATATATCGAACTGTAGGTTCTGCTGCAATCGCAGGCATAGCAAGAGTTACGCCTCCGATGAGTGAGAAAGCAATGGATAGGGCTGCGATTCTTCGAAATGATGTAGTTTTCATGTATTAAGTATCGTGTATTAGTTGTAAAGAGCGTTAAAGATTCCTGAGAATAGTGGGAGAATTTGTA
>JAUXRP010000031.1 GCA_030681675.1 Candidatus Planktophila sp. | reverse complement strand
CCAAGATTACTTCACGGGAAATAAAAAAGGGGCGCTCGTTAAAGCGCCCCTTTTTATAAAAGAAGTCCGGCGACGTTCTACTCTCCCACAAGGTCACCCTTGCAGTACCATCGACGCTGAGAGGCTTAACTTCCGGGTTCGGAATGGGACCGGGTGTTTCCCTCTCGCTATGGTCGCCGAAACACTATTGAGTTTTCGGTCTAAAAGAAAAGGGGTCAAAGCCTTTTCTTTTGTTTTGCGGATCTCGAGACCGTATCTCGAGAGCCACACAGTGGACGCGTAGCAACTTTGTAGTTAAATCCTCGGCCTATTAGTACCGGTCAGCTCCAAGTCTTACGACTCTTCCACTTCCGGCCTATCAACCCAGTCGTCTAGCTGGGGGCCTTACCTGATAAATCAGTGGGAAACCTAATCTTGAAGCGAGCTTCCCGCTTAGATGCTTTCAGCGGTTATCCCTTCCGAACGTAGCTAATCGGCGGTGCTCCTGGCGGAACAACCGACACACCAGAGGTTCGTCCAACCCGGTCCTCTCGTACTAGGGTTAGGCCTTCTCAAGTTTCCTGCGCGCACAGAAGATAGGGACCGAACTGTCTCACGACGTTCTGAACCCAGCTCGCGTGCCTCTTTAATGGGCGAACAGCCCAACCCTTGGGACCTACTCCAGCCCCAGGATGAGACGAGCCGACATCGAGGTGCCAAACCTTGCCGTCGATATGGACTCTTGGGCAAGATCAGCCTGTTATCCCCGGGGTACCTTTTATCCGTTGAGCGACGGCGCTTCCACAAGCCACCGCCGGATCACTAGTTCCTGCTTTCGCACCTGCTCGACATGTCTGTCTCACAGTTAAGCTCCCTTGTGCACTTACACTCGACACCTGATTGCCAACCAGGCTGAGGGAACCTTTGAGCGCCTCCGTTACTTTTTAGGAGGCGACCGCCCCAGTCAAACTACCCACCAGACACTGTCCCTGATCCGGATTACGGACCGAGGTTAGAAGTTCAAAACGATCAGAGTGGTATTTCAACGATGACTCCACAAACACTGGCGTGCCCGCTTCAAAGTCTCCCACCTATGCTACACAAACCGTTCCGAACACCAATATCAAGATATAGTAAAGGTCCCGGGGTCTTTCCGTCTTTCTGCGCGTAACGAGCATCTTTACTCGTAATGCAATTTCGCCGAGTTTACGGATGAGACAGCGCTCAAGTCGTTACGCCATTCGTGCAGGTCGGAACTTACCCGACAAGGAATTTCGCTACCTTAGGATGGTTATAGTTACCACC
This sequence comes from Candidatus Planktophila sp., assembly GCA_030681675.1. Taxonomy (NCBI): domain Bacteria; kingdom Bacillati; phylum Actinomycetota; class Actinomycetes; order Candidatus Nanopelagicales; family Candidatus Nanopelagicaceae; genus Candidatus Planktophila; species Candidatus Planktophila sp. Next base: position 3,171 of record JAUXRP010000031.1, on the reverse strand, counting down.
GCCGTTTACTGGGGCTTAAGTTCTCAGCTTCGCCTTGCGGCTAACCAGTCCCCTTAACCTTCCAGCACCGGGCAGGCGTCAGTCCGTATACATCGTATTGCTACTTCGCACGGACCTGTGTTTTTGGTAAACAGTCGCTTGAGCCTGGTCTCTGCGGCCTCCTAACGCTTCGGAGGTAAACTCCTACACGCCAGAGGGCCCCCCTTCTCCCGAAGTTACGGGGGCATTTTGCCGAGTTCCTTATCCATAATTCTCTCGATCGCCTTGGTATTCTCTACCTGACCACCTGTGTCGGTTTCGGGTACGGGCCGCAATAATTCTCGCTAGATGCTTTTCTTGACAGCATAGGATCATCCACTTCGCCTTACGGCTCGGCATCAGCTCTCAGGATATATGTGGTGCGGATTTGCCTGCACCACTCCCTACAACCTTACCCCGGGACAACCATCGCCCGGGTTGGACTACCTTCCTGTGTCACACCATTGCTAACCTACTTGCACACCGGTTCGACCGATCCATCGAGCCGACAAAAGCCAGCCCAACTTGGAAGTCTTAGCATTAGTGCTTTCGGTCTGGGCGAATTAAAGCGGGTACTGGAATATCAACCAGTTGTCCATCGACTACGCCTGACGGCCTCGCCTTAGGTCCCGACTTACCCTGGGCGGATTAGCCTGGCCCAGGAACCCTTGGTCTTTCGGCGGAAATGTTTCTCACATTTCTCTCGCTACTCATGTCTACATTCTCACTTGTGTAGCTTCCACGGCTGGGTTCCCCCGCCGCTTCGCCAGCTACACAACGCTCTCCTACCCATCCAGACTCCTGGATCTAACAGTCAAGCCGTTAGACCGGGATAATGTCTGAATGATAGAACTTCGGTGCTGTGCTTGAGCCCCGTTACATTGTCGGCGCGGAATCACTTGACCAGTGAGCTATTACGCACTCTTTTAATGGTGGCTGCTTCTAAGCCAACATCCTGGTTGTCTATGCGACTCCACATCCTTTTCCACTTAGCACAGGCTTTGGGACCTTAGTTGCTATTCTGGGTTGTTTCCCTCTCGACCATGAAGCTTATCCCCCACAGTCTCACTGCCACGCTCTCACTTACCGGCATTCGGAGTTTGGCTGATGTTGGTAAGCTTGTAGGCCCCCTCGACCATCCAGTAGCTCTACCTCCGGTAAGAAACACGTGACGCTGCACCTAAATGCATTTCGGAGAGAACCAGCTATCACGAAGTTTGATTGGCCTTTCACCCCTACACACAGTTCATCCCCTAATTTTTCAACATTAGTGGGTTCGGTCCTCCACGCGGTCTTACCCGCGCTTCAACCTGACCATGCGTAGATCACCTCGCTTCGGGTCTAGATCGTGCGACTCTGACGCCCTATTCAGACTCGCTTTCGCTACGGCTTCCCCTCGACGGGTTAACCTTGCCACACGACACTAACTCGTAGACTCATTCTTCAAAAGGCACGCTGTCACTACTCAAGGTAGCTCCAACGGCTTGTACGCACACGGTTTCAGATTCTATTTCACTCCCCTTACGGGGTTCTTTTCACCTTTCCCTCACGGTACTAGTCCGCTATCGGTCATCAGAGAGTATTTAGGCTTAGCGGGTGGTCCCGCCAGATTCATGCCGGATTCCTCGAGTCCGGCATTACTTGGGATACTTAATCAGAGTCAATCGAGTTTCAGCTACGGGGGTCTCACCCTCTGTGCCTGGCTTTCCCACGCCATTCACTTACTCAACTGATTTTTTACTCTGTTAATCAACGGCAGTTGATTCAAAAAGTCCCTCAACCCCGATACTGCAACGCCTGCCGGCTTGACACAGTATTGGTTTGGCCTCTTCCGCTTTCGCTCGCCACTACTAACGGAATCACGGTTGTTTTCTCTTCCTGTGGGTACTGAGATGTTTCACTTCCCCACGTTCCCTTTATCTACCCTATATATTCAGATAGAAATAACCAGACATTACTCTGGCTGGGTTTCCCCATTCGGAAATCCTCGGATCAAAGCTCGTTTGACAGCTCCCCGAGGCTTATCGCAGCCTACTACGTCCTTCATCGGCTTCTGATGCCAAGGCATCCGCCATGTGCGCTTAATAATTTGACCACAAAGATGCTCGCGTCCACTGTGTAGTTCTCAAAATACGGGCGGTAGCTAATAAGCCTATGAAGACCTGCATTCCAACCCTTTCGAGTGTGAGATGCGGTTTCTCCTACTTATTAACTCCAGAGGTTTGGCCTTTCAGCCGTCCCCTCAGGACCCAACAACGTGCTCAGTTAATTCTTCGATCCAGAGCCAAGTTTCCACTCCCAGGAGTATCTATAAATAGGTACTAGAGGGTTGTACTAATGGATGAATTGTGTAATAAACCTAAGTCAATGCTCCACGTATGAGCTCACATGTTTATCGCTGAAACCTATGTCCAGCACACGTGATTGCTCCTTAGAAAGGAGGTGATCCAGCCGCACCTTCCGGTACGGCTACCTTGTTACGACTTCGTCCCAATCACCGATCCCACCTTCGGCAGCTCCCCCCTTACGGTTGGGCCACTGACTTCGGGTGTTACCGACTTTCGTGACGTGACGGGCGGTGTGTACAAGCCCCGGGAACGTATTCACCGTAGCGTTGCTGATCTACGATTACTAGCAACTCCGACTTCATGGGGTCGAGTTGCAGACCCCAATCCGAACTGAGACTGGCTTTTTCGGATTCGCTCCACCTTGCGGTATCGCAGCCGTTTGTACCAGCCATTGTAGCATGCGTGCAGCCCAAGACATAAGGGGCATGATGATTTGACGTCATCCCCACCTTCCTCCGAGTTAACCCCGGCAGTCTCCTGTGAGTCCCCAACTAAATGCTGGCAACACAGAACGAGGGTTGCGCTCGTTGCGGGACTTAACCCAACATCTCACGACACGAGCTGACGACAGCCATGCAGCACCTGTCTTACCATTCCCTTGCGGGCACCCCAGCTTTTGGGCCGGGTTTGATAGATGTCAAGTCTGGGTAAGGTTCTGCGCGTTGCGTCGAATTAAACCACATGCTCCACCGCTTGTGCGGGCCCCCGTCAATTCCTTTGAGTTTTAGCCTTGCGGCCGTACTTCCCAGGCGGAGAACTTAATGCGTTAGCTGCGGCACCGCGGGGGTCAACACCCACGACACCT
>JAUXRP010000030.1 GCA_030681675.1 Candidatus Planktophila sp. | reverse complement strand
GCTAGCCTTTTTGGTTTATTTGATCCAAGCATTTACGGTAAAGAAACCGAGAATTGGGCAACACAGGCTAAGGGGCAGGATATAGGCAATTTGTTAGCGATTGTGGTGCTTATTGTTAGTGGATACCTGTTTAGAAAAGGGTCATTCAAGGCGGGGTTTTTGTGGCTAGGCACCCTTTGGTACTTGATTTATGCATATGTAGTGTACGCAATGGCAGTTCACTTTAACGCTCTATTTTTAGTTTACGTGGCCGTTCTTGGTCTCTGTTCTTATGCAGTAATTCTGACTATTAGCGATATGAAAAGACAGGTTATTGAATGTAGGGATTTACCCGCCTTACGATTTGCATCGTATGTAATCATAGGGATTGGTATTTTATTTGGAATGCTATGGCTAAGCGAAATTATTCCAGCTTTGCTAACGGGTAAGGTCCCACAAAGTTTGCAAGACGCGGGTCTATGGGTTAATCCAATTCATGTTATTGACTTAGCAATAGTGCTGCCTGGATTCATAATTACAGGTTATTTTGCACTGAAAGGCAAAGTGAGAGGTCTATTCTTTCTTGCCCCTTGGCTAACTTTCTCCGTCTTGATGGGTCTTAGTATCGTCGCAGCCATGATTATGATGACCATACAGGGGGTAGGTTCCACTCTTGCTCCGATGATTATGGTTTCCCTCGTCGTTCTATTTAGTTTCGTCGCATTGTGGAGATATACCAACAAAATCACCTAATGCTGCTGTAAGGAGCTGCCCAACTGACTTCGAGCGCTTGCAATCTGGGATCCGATAAAGGTTTCAGGAAGGTGGCTGTGATGCCGAAGGCATCCTTGAATTGACCTACCAACGCGATCATCAACTTCAGCAAGTGACCGTCCTGATTCAAACAGCCCACCAAGAGTCTGGTTTTAAAACCTAGCTGACAAGATTATTTTGCATCCATAACTGAAAGATCCACGAAAATGTTCAAGAGAGCTTTTGGCTCTATCGCAATCCATTCAGGATACGTATTTTCGATTTCTTGTTTCGAGCCATATCCGTAAAGAACGCCGACTGATCTCATTGAATTCGCTTTAGCTGCTTCAATATCAACGTGCCGGTCACCAATCATTATCGAACGCGAATTAACAAAATTTTGATTCGTAAGCTCTTTCAACTGGCTACTTTTCTTGATGCCTACTTCCGCTCCATTAACAAATTCAAAGTATTGACGAATATCGAAGAGAGTGAGGATCCTTTCAGCAAAGTCCACTCGCTTGGAGGTGCAAACTCCCATTCTGAAACCAAGTCTTCGCAGTGTTACCAGGACATCCGGAATTCCGTCGTACAAAATATTCTCTGAGAACCCCACCTCTGAATACCGCTCACGATATTTGCTAACAAAACTACTGAAGTCCTTATCTTGGTCTAAATGCAGAATCTCTCGGAAGGCGCCATCTAACGGTGGGCCAATAAACTTCTTTAGGTCGTCCTCTTCAACCGGACTTATCCCATGTGATTCAAGTGAAAAGTTTACGGAACGGACAAATCCGAGCGCCGGATCAGTGAGTGTCCCATCAAGATCGAAGGTTAGCTCGCATGGTGTCTGCTCTATCGAATGTGACAAATCCATCGAATTATAAAGGAGTGATCGTCACATTACGATGAATCAAATCTTATGCGATGAGGTAGGGCTATCTTCCGTGAGAGTCCCTCATTTGAACACCACGGATACGTAATTGGCGATGCACTGTTCCGGGTGATTTACCAACTCGATTTCCGCCTTCTTAAGTCGTTCGGAAACAGTGTTTCGAGAAATGCTGAACTCCCTGGCAAGCTCATACCCCGTGACCCCTTCGCTAAAGCGATTTCCCAACATAAGTGCCTGAGTGTCGGTGAGGCATCGTTGGCGTTGCCGTATTGGGCCAGTTCGTTCATAATCGACGGGTGTGGCCCCTGATTTTGAGATTCGGTGACGCTTTTCGAGCAGTGTTGACCATTTGTTTGCGTCAGCAGTGGAAAGGGCCACTTTTTTATGTATTGCTCCAGTTACTGCTGTAGATAGCGAACTAAGAAGAATTAAGAGTCCATTACCTTAATTGCTCGGCTAGACACGCCAGACGAACATCTTCAATGCGAAATTCGTGGTGGCGATGGATCACAGAGGAATAGCTTCTTTTAAAGCGTTTTCGAGAACAGACTTCTTAAGAAGTGAAACTGGGGCCACATCGACACTCTCGTGCAGTAATGAACTCAATGCTGTTTTCAATTTCATTATCGGGACAATGCCATTGGATGTATCGAATTCAACGAGAAAATCAATATCACTAGATTTTGTATCTTCACCACGCACAACGGAACCAAATATGCGCACGTGACTTGCTCCGGCTTTCTTCATAAGGCGATTGATCTCACCGCGGTTCTCTCTAATCTTCTTTGCCCGAATTGAAGATAGATTTGCTGCGGCAGTTTTCTTGACCCGAAGTTCGAGTTCAAGCCCACCGGCTTTAAGTATTCGCATCAATGTATCAATCGATGGACTTGCCAAACCTGCTTCGTAGCGGGCGATGGCAGGTTGCGATGTCCCCGCTCGGGAAGCAAATTCAGATTGAGTCAGGCCTGTTTCTTGTCGTGCCTGTGCGATTAAAGTCGAACTGCGCTTATGGTTCATAACAAAAGAATATACCTGTACAGGTATATATACAATATGGGCCTCTTTCTTGTGGATTCATATCCTGGGCTCAGTTCGTCGTTGCGATCCCTATTTATGTTCGTGTCTTCATCTATGTAAGGTATTCCTTGATATAAAAGAGAGGTGTAAATCATAAAAGTGAAAAATAAGAGACTCGAAATTTCACGGAGAATCGAAGCACCGTCCCAGTTCATTTTTAAAATTCTGGCAAACCCAAGCCGGCATAAGGATTTCGACGGTTCAGGCATGCTTCGTGGCACGGATCACGAAGGTTCAATCACAAAAGTGGGCGATAGTTTCACGATTAGAATGCAACGGCTCGGAGATGACTACCTAATAATCAACCACGTCGTCGAATTCGTGCCAGATCGACGCATTTTTTGGGAGCCTGCCCCTGGAGACATCTCTCGGGCGGAGGGAAATGATCCATCCAAAGTCGGTATTTCCGCGGGCTATCGCTGGGGATACGTTTTGACTCCTGAAAGCAGGTACGTCACAGTCGTCACTGAAATCTTTGATTACAGCGCCGTCTCCAATGATCTCCTACGTGATGGCGGATCGTGGATTAATGGAAATAATTCCTTAATTGAATCTATGGCCGCTAGCTTGGAGAAACTCGAAAAAATAAGTGTCCAGTAGAGCAAAGTCGGATAAACCTCTGAAAGCGATACCTCTTTCCCCTGTAACCTGTGCACATGTCATCTGAGCAGAACCGCGAGAGTGCACACGAGGCCTATGACTTTGCCTACGTGCAGGAAAAGTGGCTGCCGATTTGGGATCAGTTAGAACCCTTTAAATCTGGCCGCGCCGATGATGCCCGCCCCAAGAAATATATCTTGGACATGTTTCCATACCCTTCGGGTGATTTACATATGGGTCATGCCGAGGCATATGCACTCGGAGATGTAATTGCGCGCTATTGGATTCAAAAAGGATTCAATGTCATGCACCCAATTGGATGGGATGCATTCGGACTTCCGGCAGAAAATGCTGCGATTAAGCGCAACGAAAATCCAAGGATTTGGACTTATGAAAATATCGCGGTGCAGAAAGCTTCGATGCGCCGTTATGCATGCTCATTTGATTGGGATCGAGTATTTAATACGTGTGATCCCGAGTTTTATAAATGGAACCAGTGGCTCTTTTTACTCTTATATGAGCGCGGACTTGCATATCGAAAAGATTCAGCCGTTAATTGGTGTCCTAGTTGTCAGACTGTTTTAGCTAATGAGCAGGTTGTGGCTGGTTTATGCGAGCGATGCGATACGGCAGTTACAAAAAAGAAATTAAATCAGTGGTATTTCAAGATTACTGATTACGCCGATCGATTGCTTGATGACATGGCTCAACTTGAAGGTAAGTGGCCTGAAAAAGTTTTGATGATGCAACGCAATTGGATCGGTCGATCTACTGGTGCCAATGTCTCTTTTGTTATTGAAAACCGCGCTGATCCAGTGACGGTTTACACAACCCGTCCCGATACTTTGTTCGGTGCAACTTTTATGGTCGTTGCCGCCGATAGCGAACTCGCTGCAGAGCTCGCAGTTGGTTCGGGTGTTGAAGGTGAATTTGCAGCTTACCTAGAAACGATTAAGGCCGACAGCGACATCGATCGTCTTTCAACAGATCGCCCAAAGAGCGGTGTTTTCTTACATCGCTACGCGATTAATCCAGTCAACGGCGAAAAACTTCCAATCTGGGCTAGCGATTATGTTTTGGCCGATTATGGCACTGGCGCAATCATGGCCGTTCCGGCACATGATCAACGAGATTTAGATTTTGCACGCGCAATGAAACTTCCAGTGACAGTTGTTGTTGATACCGGTGAAGAAGATCCGAACATATCTGGTGTTGCAACCGGCGGAGATGGCATATTAATTAACTCTGGCACTCTGAATGGTATGAATAAGTCCGATGCAATTGCGGCAATTAATGCTCAGCTTGAAAGAGATGGCCTTGGAAAAGCTGGACGTAACTACCGTTTGCGCGATTGGCTTGTGTCGCGCCAACGTTATTGGGGCACACCGATTCCAATTATCCATTGCCCACACTGTGGTGAAGTACCAGTTCCTGCAGATCAATTGCCACTTACTTTGCCAGATGCCGAAGGCTTAGATTTAAAACCCAAAGGTACTTCGCCACTTGGCGCTGCAACGGATTGGGTAAATGTTAAGTGCCCTAAGTGCGGCGGGGATGCTAAGCGCGATACCGACACGATGGATACTTTCGTAGATTCATCGTGGTACTACTTGCGCTATCCATCATCCACCAATCACGATGAAGCATTCTCTAAGAAAGATATTCAGACTTGGCTTCCGGTAGATCACTATGTCGGCGGCGTTACACATGCAATTTTGCACCTGCTCTATAGCCGCTTTTTAACTAAGGTTTTAAATGATTTAAATATGCTCGATTTCAATGAGCCTTTCACACGCTTATTAAATCAAGGCATGGTGGTTATGGATGGCTCGGCGATGTCTAAGAGTCGTGGCAACTTAGTGCGCTTATCAGATGAACTCGAAAACCATGGCGTAGATGCGATTCGCTTGTCAATGGTCTTTGCTGGTCCACCTGAAGATGATGTCGATTGGTCAGATGTTTCTCCATCTGGCTCGGTTAAATTCTTATCGCGTGCGTGGCGCTTATCTGGAGATGTAACAAGTGCGCCGGGTGTGGATTTCACTAATGGTGACATTGGGCTGCGGAGAATTACACACAAATCACTCAACGATGCCGATTTTGCGATTGAATCTTTACGCTTCAATGTCGCTATCGCACGCGTTATGGAGCTAGTGAATGCAACACGCAAGGCGATTGATTCGGGGTGTGGTCCAGCAGATCCAGCGGTTCGTGAAGCAGTCGAAGCCGTGGCCATCATGCTCTCACTCGTTGCTCCTTTTACCGCCGAAGAGATGTGGGAGCGCTTAGGTCACAAACCTTCGGTCGCACTTGCCGGCTGGCCAATAGTTGATGAGAAACTTTTAGTGGCAGATGCGGTGACCGCAGTTGTCCAGATCAATGGCAAGATCAAAGATCGCCTCGATGTACTGCCCACGATTAGTGATGCCGAGCTTGAGGCTAGTGCTTTAGCCTTGCCAGCCGTAGTTGAGGCGCTCAGGGGAGAAATAATTTCAAAGATCATCACACGCGCCCCAAAAATCGTAAACATCGTTATCAACAGTTAGACCAAAAGTACCACTAATAGGTGCTGTGGGCAGGCTTAAATCGCCTGCATGGACCAACTCAATCAAACCTATGAAAGTATCAAAAACTGGTGGTACGAACTCCACTACTCACACATTCAAAAACGTGCGCTCTTAATTTTAGGCACACTAATTATCATTTTTTCATCTCTTCTTGTTGTACGGGGAAATACTCACGAAGTTGTGGCGCCTCCGATAATTGCTGTACAGATCGCAGCACCCGAAATATTTATTGACGTGACCGGCGCAGTTAATAAACCTGGTGTTTACACACTAGCGGCAAACTCACGTGTCATCGATGCGATTAAAGCGGCAGGAAATTCGGCCCCTGGCGCTGATTTGAGCACTATAAATTTGGCTCGCGTTTTATCCGATGGCGAGCAGATATATGTTGATGCAACAGTAAGAAATAGCGCTGGCGTACGGGTAAGTAAAGTGGTACGAAGCGGTCCTATCAATATTAATCGCGCAACTGCGACTCAGTTAGATTCACTCGATGGTATAGGACCAGTAATTGCTAGGCGCATTATTGAATACCGAAAATCTAATGGCCCCTTTGCAACTATTGTGGATCTTCAAAAGGTCAGCGGAATTGGTGTAGCAAAATTCGCGGCGATAAAAAGCAAAGTTCGCGTTTAACCGATTATCGCGCCGTTGCAGTAGGGGCAGCGCTTTGGCTTGGAGCGCTTCTGCAGAGTGCACTTGCCCCTTGGCGAATTACTTTTGCCGCCATCTTTCTTGCGTTGCTCTCAGTTATTAGTCGAAATCTTCGCTTCACAGTATTGATTACGGCGCTCCTAGTTGGCTCGACTGTGATGTCTCTTCGCGAGGCATCTATCCAAAATTCACAAATTGTAAAACTCTATGGGCAATCGAGTGAAATTATCGCTCAAGTTGTCACAGATCCTAATCAGAGCGCATCTGGAAACTACACTTTCATTGCACGTGCGATCTATGTCAAAAGCAGTCATGGATCATTTGAGATGCGAACCCCGATTCGTGTTATTACACCAAGACCGAGCGTGCTCGAACTATTACCAGGCCAAAGTTTTAGCGCAAAGGCACGAATAGTCGATAGCAAAGAGGGACGAGTTGCCGCACTGGTTTTAATCGATGAGGATGTCACAGTAATTACGGGTGCATCTCAGTGGGCCAAATCCCTAGCTTCAATTCGATTAGGTCTTCGCAACTTAACGGGGGAGGGTAATGCTGGAGCTCTGATTCCCGGAATGGTCTTAGGCGATACTTCAAAACAAAGCCTTGAGTTCAAGTCGGCAATGAGGCGCTCCGGATTAGCGCACTTAGTAGCAGTGAGTGGGGCCAACTTTGCAATAGTTTCCGCCTTCGTATTGTGGTGCATGCAGTTTTTATTTACCCGAATGAAGTTTCGGTTGATTGCAACGGCGATCGCTTTGATCTGTTTTATTGCCCTTGTGCGACCATCGCCATCGGTTCTTCGTGCTGCGGCGATGGCGGCCGTCCTATTGATCGCCGTGGGCACTAATCGCGGCCGAGATTCTCTACCCGCGCTAGGTTTTGCTATTGGCGCAGTCGTTGTTGCAGATCCCTGGCAGGCGCGCGATGCCGGCTTTGCACTCTCTGTCTTTGCTACTGGCGGCCTTCTATTATTTGCACCTAAAGTAGCTGAAAGATTTGCGCGTTTTTTGCCAGGCAAACTTGCCCAAGCGTTAGCGCCTCCTATTGCTGCGATTGTTTTTTGTTCACCAATATTAGTGGCGCTATCTGGGTATCTCTCGCCAATTAGTATTGTCGCAAATCTATTGGCAGCCCCTGCAGTTGGACCAATTACTATTCTGGGGTTTATTGCAGCACTACTTTCACCGGTTGCTCCCATCTTAAGTATGGCTTTGATTTGGTTAATAAAATTCCCAGCAGGTTTTATTGCAGCCGTTGCAACATGGGCGGCGCAATTTCCAGTACTCACTCTGCGCACCGGAAGCATCGGCTTCCTTATCGTTGCCTCATTTTCGATAACAGTCTGGCTTTTTAAGAAATACATAAAAGCTATTTCAATTAGCGCCCTTATATTGATTCTTACACTCACTTGGCTGCAACGTTGGCCGGCCGGGGATTGGCAGATTGCAAACTGCGATATTGGTCAGGGTGATTCCATGGTTGTAAATCTCGGAAATCATCGGGCAATTGTCATTGACGTTGGTCCAGATCCAGTTTTGGTGGATCGTTGTTTAAAGGCGCTAGGTATTGAAGAAATTCCACTCATGATTCTTTCGCATTTTCACGACGATCACGTCGGAGGATTAAGCGGAGCCATTAAAAATCGCAGAGTTTCGCAGCTCTGGGTTAGTACAAATGCCGAACCGTTAATGGAGAGCGAACATGTTGCCGCACTTATGAAAGAGATTGTGATAATGCGCCCACAACGTGGATACTCGGCGCAAATAGCACATTTCAGAATTAATGTCATGTGGCCGGCAGTTGGTGAACATGTTTTTGCATCAATACCCGGCGAGGGTTCAGCGGTGAATAACTCCAGCATCGCCGTTATCATTACATCTACAGATTTCTCACTTTTTTCCGCGGGAGATTTAGAGCCACCTGCCCAACAAGAGCTGATAAGCAGTGTGTCAAAAATTGATATTTATAAGGTGTCTCACCATGGTTCGAGATACCAGGAAGCCGCTTTAATGCGCACCTTAAAACCAGAGATTGCCGTCATTAGTGTTGGAGCTAAAAATCGCTACGGCCATCCTGCCCCGCAGACGGTGCAGACCTTGACTAGACTTGGGGCAGAGGTTCTGCGCACTGACATCAATGGATCCATCAGTATTCAAGCAAAGGCACACCAGTTTACAATTCGAACAAGTAAGGGCCGATTTAATCTCTTTCGATTGGAGTAGCGAAATGAATGCCGTCTATCTACTCCTTGGGTCTGAAGGCGCGCTTTCAGACCGAGCAATAAATAAATTAACCGTCGAATTAAAAGAGAGAAATTGCGAGATTACAACTCTTTTTGCAGGGGAAACTATCGGTGGTGACATTGCCGATGCTCTCGCTCCATCTTTATTTTCTGAATGCCGTGCATTAATTCTTCGAGATTTACAAGATCTGCCCGAGGAAAATCGCGAAGAGATAACACGATATCTCTCTGATCCGGATGAGACAATAACCGTTGTCTTTGTTCACAAAGGTGGAGTCAAGGGCAAAGCGCTTCTGGATGCAATTAAAAAAGTCAAACCCGAAATTATTTTATGTGAACCATTAAAGAAAGAGTCTGAGAGGGAGGGTTTTGTTAAAGAGCTCTTTCTAGATATAGGTCGCAAAGCATCACCTGGTGCCGTTACTGCCCTAGTTGGTGCACTCGGAAGTGATTTGCGCGAACTTCGGGCAGCGGTATCTCAAATCGCTGCCGATGCACCGCCCGGAGTAATTGATGAACTTATCATCGATAAGTTTCACCAAGGTCGCATTGAAACAAGTGGCTTCGATGTAGCAGATGCAACGTTGGATGGAAATTTATCTGGTGCACTCATCGCCCTCCGAAGTGCACTTGAAACAGGTACGGATCCAGTCATGATTACAAGTGCTATCGCATCGGCCCTTCGCTCTTTGGCAAAGGTTTCGGGTGCACATCGCGGAGTAAAATCCTTCGAACTAGCCGGCCAATTAGGCATGGCGCCGTGGCAGATTGATAAGGCGCGTCGCCAGCTCCACCGCTGGTCGCCGGGGGCCATCGCCGATGCGGTAGGTCTGATTGCAACTGCCGATGCCGAGGTCAAAGGTGCAGCGAGTGATCCGATATATTCCCTAGAGAAGGCGGTAGCTCGTATCGTTTCTTCACAGCGCGCACTCTAGGAAAATCCTATGAAAACAAAAGGCGGAGGAGTATATTTAATCTATGCGTAAACTTTTTGGATTTACTTTATTCACACTTTCGATCGCCCTATTACCTCTGAACGCAAATCAATCATTTGCCGCTCCAGAGTTTGACACCTACATCGTCATACTTAATCCAGGTACTGATCGTGTCGCTGTGGCAAGTGAATTCAGTAGAGCCGGATGGCGCATTGAACACGAATACACCAACGTATTCTCAGGCTTTGCAATCAACCTTCCTGCACAAGCTGCTGCTGGTCTGGCGCGAAACCCAAAGGTTTTATCCATTGAACGCGATATAGAGGTCACCACGTTTGAAACTCAATCGGGAGCGACATGGGGGCTAGATCGAATTGATCAACGGGCACTTCCTCTCTCCAGCGATTTCATTTATTCGGCAACCGGTACAGGTGTTCGGGCCTACATTGTTGATACAGGGGTGCGTGCAACTCACACCGAATTCATTGGTCGCATGGCTACTGGTTTTAGTGCCTTTAGGGATAAACGTGGAACCGATGATTGCAATGGCCATGGCACGCATGTCGCCGGGACTGTTGCCGGCACCACTTATGGCGTGGCTAAGACAGCGACGATTGTTCCCGTACGCGTCCTGAATTGTCGTGGATCAGGGACTACTTCTGGTGTCATAGCCGGACTTGATTGGGTGGCGCAAGATCACACTACTGGGCCGGCCGTGGTTAATATGAGTCTTGGTGGTGGAGCAAGTGCAACTCTGGATGCAGCAGTTTTGGGTGTGGTCAACGATGGCGTGAGCGTTGTTGTTGCGGCGGGTAACTCAAATGCAGATGCTTGTGCCTCATCACCGGCGCGTGTTCCGCAAGCAGTTACGGTTGGTGCGACAGTCAGTACAGATGGCCGGGCGTCATATTCAAACTTCGGTGTATGTCTAGACCTCTTTGCTCCAGGGTCGGCGATTACTTCTGCTTGGAAAACCGCCGATACAGCGACAAATACGATTTCGGGAACCTCAATGGCATCGCCACATGTGGCAGGGGTTGCGGCAGTTTTGCTATCGAGAACGCCGTCGTTAACACCAATCCAAGTTGCTGCTGCGCTCACATCTTCAGCAACCAGCGGCGTTGTTACTTCTGCCGGAACAGGCTCCCCTAATCTTCTGCTTTACTCTGATCCATTGGGTGGATGAAGCCAATTCGAACTGCACTAACAATTTACTTTTGAGGGGAGTAAGAGATTGAGATACTTCTTTGGGACGCTAGTCTTCATCTTTTCAATTGTGCTTGCCTTAGGAATGATAACTGGTCGAGTTAAGAGTAAATCATGTTGTGCTCCAAGTGATCCCAAGCACGATTTAAGAATGAATCAAGACACTTAATAGAATTTTCTCCAACTCTGTTCTACTCTGGACCTATGCCTATCAGGGCGCCGAAATATTCTCCTTTCAATCGGAAAACTATTGAGAAAATTTCACTAACTTTATTACTTACATTTGTCTTTAGTGGGCAAGGGTCAACGTTTTTTATTGAGAAAGCTCATGCGGTTAAAGTTGGACAAAGTTGTGCCAAAGTAGGATTAAAGACCGGCTCGTTTGTTTGCACTAAAGTCAAGGGCAAACTCATCTGGCAACTTGTAAAAAGGAATCAGAGTATTTCTGCTACCTACCTATCCAAAATCAAATTGGACGCTTTAACTATGACAATTGACTACACGACAACGTCAAAGCTTTCCGTTAGTGCAATCGTCTTGGATCCAAATATTTGTTCGCTAAAAGACAAAGTTGTGCAAGTAAAATTAATTGGATATTGCACTATTAAATTGATTCAGTTAGGAAATGCGAAATACCTACCAGCACCGCCCGTTGAAATCAAGATTCTTATTTATGGAAACAATGAAATTACTTTTTCCCCTCCAAGAACTCTGCCACTTGATAGTTCCACATACTTACTTTCAGGAGTGTCAACTTCGGGTCTTCCCGTTACTTTCGAGACATTAACCCCTGAGGTTTGTACAATCTCCGAGATCTCTGTTTCCCTTATAAAAGTTGGTTACTGCAAAATATTAGCTACGCAAGGGGAATCAGAGTTTTTCGATTCTGCGCCAACAGTGGAGGCAAGTATTGCCATCCAAGGAAGAAATCTGATTACATTTACACCTCTTTCCTCGCTACTGCTTTCAGCCAGGACATATTTATTATCTGGTATTTCTACATCAGGCCTTGCACTCAAATACAGCTCTTTGACCCTCGATACGTGCAGTGTCTCTGAATCGACTTTGACTCTTATTAAGGTAGGTTCTTGCAGAGTTGTTGCAGCTCAGAGCGGATCAGATTTGTATCTTCCTGCACAGTCGGTAGAGGCCAACATTAGTATTTCCGGAGCTCGGACAATGAGTGATCAACCAGACACTGTTGCAGGTTTTCAAGTCAAAGCAATATATGTTGTGCCCAGTGATGGGGTAGATAATTCGTATGATACCAATGGCTATATCGCTAGAATTCTTGATGAAGGTAACAAATATGTACACACTCAGTTGGGCTTGCAAGTTCCAATTGATAAAAACACAGCTGGATACGATATTCAATTTATGAAATCCAAATTTTCTACGGCATATATCCTTAAGGCGGATAATTTAACCAACGATCTTCTGACAGAAAGTTTAGCTCTAGAATCCCCCGGAATTAACCGAAAAGATTTTCTATTTTTCATCGAAATCGACTCATTGCGAGATGGCATAGCTTGCGGTTATGCAGGTAGACCTGGAATATCGGCGGTCGTTGCAGTAGGGAGAGGCACTGTAAATGGGACAACATGTACAGGCAAGGCTCACAATTTTGATGAATATGCCGCCGCCACTTGGCTCCATGAGTTGATTCACAATCTTGGTGTAAGTCACACTTCTGATAATCCATGTGATTTTATGCGGGGATACCCTGAAACACTAACTACATGCCCTGCAGGCTCTTCGTTAACTTTAGACAAGGAACATATCCGTTATATAGGAAGCTCTAACCAAGGCCAAGACATATTAAAACTTCCGGTGTGGGAGGGGTACACGAACAAGGATTATTGGAGCAGATGTTTCCTAAACCCAGTGTCACGTGCCGATGGATTCAAATATGCATATTGCCCAACTGGGACACAGACCATCGGAGCATTAACCTATTGTTGGGACAGCTTTAACTCTGTGACGCTAGAAGAGTTCGTTGATGGGAGTTGGAGGAGTTTGGGCGCTGGTAGCCATTACTCAGATCCCTGGGGGCCGAATGTGAGCTGGAAGTGCACTGCAGGGTTTTCGGCCCCATGGAAGCAGTTAACAGTTACAAGCCCTGGGATATCTTTGTACCGTTGGATGCGAAATGGAGTTGAATCTGAGCAATTCAAGGTGATATGGGTACGTTAACAACTTTCCGAACAAAAGTGCGCCGAGTTTTGGTGATTTTCTTGCTCATAGTAGGGATGAACAGTCTTGGGAGTTCATTATTTGACAATTATGCCCTGGCCGCACAGCAAGGACAGGCTTGCGCAAAGGCAGGACTAAAAAGTGGTTCATTCATTTGTACCAAACTCAACGGGAAGATCTTCTGGCAGACAGCTAAGAAAACTCAGAAGATTTCATTTTCGGCACCCAAGCAAACGTCAACTCAAGACGTCTTTGTTGATTTCCAATTTGCAGCAACCTCAAAATTGGCGGTTACGGCAACTTCGACGACACTAGATATTTGCTCAGCAAGCGCTAAGAAAATTCTATTATCGGGTAAATCGGGCCTTTGTAGAATCTCTCTAACTCAGGGTGGAAATTCCTACTATCAACGAGCAAGAGCAGTTTCGATGGAATTTATTTCTTTTGGAGTTGCTGCCATCGATTTTCAGTTGCCAGAGGCATTGCTCCTAAGTCAAAGCACTTACAAGCTTGTTGCCTCCAGCAGTTCGGGTTTGCCGATTACGTTCAGCACCGGAACTCCTGATTTTTGTACTGCTCAGAACACAGTCTTGACGTTAGTGAAAGTGGGTACGTGCAGCGTGATAGCAAGCCATTTAAGCGCAGACTCACCAAATACGGTAACTTTGGTCACGTTGACAGCGGCGATTTCTAATGCAGGAGCAAATTCTGATCAGCCAGATTTAATTAATGGATTTCAGATTAAACCGATTTATGTTGTGCCGTCCGATGGAGTGGATAAGGCCTACGACACAAATGGCTACATTGCGGGCATACTAGATGAAGGCAATAAATATTTGCGTGCGCAGATAGGTTTAACGGTTCCTATTGATAAAAGCTCGACAGATTATGACATTCAATATTTGAAATCGAAACTCTCAACAGAATATCTGTCAACACATGCAGATAGCACATTAAGAGAATCCAGCGATGCGTATCTTCTTCTCGATGAAATTAAAGCTATGGATCGCCCCGGCTTGAATCGGAAGAACTACATCTTCTTCATTGATGTTCCTGGATTTGGCGGTCAGTATTGTGGTTTCGCAGCCACCCCTGGAATATCTGATATCGTGGCTTTAAAGAACATCTCCACCCGACACAACTGCACTGGCAAGTCTTGGAATTTTCATAATGGGATCGCCCTAACCTGGGTTCATGAGTTATTTCATAACTTTGGCGTAAGACACACACTGGATGATCCTTGCGATTTGATGAGAGGCAACGAAACTCCTGGAACTTGCCCGTGGAATGGGATAATTACAATTGATAAGAACCGAGCACGCTACGTACGTAGCTCTGTACAAGGCCAAGACATTTTAAAATTACCAGTCTGGAAGGGCTATACAGGCAAGGATTATTGGTCTAGATGTTTTCTAAATCCAGTACTGCGTGCCGATGGATTCAATTATGCATACTGTCCCACCGGCACACAGACAATTGGAGCGTTAACGAATTGTTGGGGCTCTATTAGTTCAGTGATGTTGGAAGAATTTGTAGATGGCGCATGGAGGAGCTTGGGAGCCGGCAGTCACTATTCAAAACCCTGGGGTCCGAGTGTGATCTGGGATTGCAATGTCGGCTTCACGGCGCCATGGAAGGAGTTAACTGTTACAACTCCTGGGATAAGCCTATATCGATGGATGATAAATGGCAGTGAATCAGAGCAGTTTAAAGTCATTTGGGTCCATTAAAACTTCACCAAATTTGCGTATTGCCATTGGCGAACAATGTAACTTCGACCTAGAGCATAGTTCAACCCTTTTGGCAATCGCCGACCCGCAAGAAAGATCTGCTGCAAGTGATCCAAAGCGAGATTTAAGCCTCAGGAATGAGTCAATGTAAACTCTTGCGCCGTGGGATTGATCTAAATTAATATGCAAAAGTGAAAAGCGCACTAAAACTCTCGGCATCACTCTTAATCTTTTCTTTGGTTGCACCACCACAATTCGCATTTGCAGCAGTCAAGGCGGGTTCAATCTGTAAAAAGAGTGGCCAAAGTGCGAAATATGCCGGTAAGAAGTTCACATGCATTAAATCAGGCAAGAAGTTGGTTTGGAACAAAGGCGTTGTGATCCTTAATCCACCACCGACTAATCCACCACCGACTAATCCACCACCGACTAATCCACCACCGACTAATCCACCACCGACTAATCCACCACCGACTAATCCACCACCGACTAATCCACCACCGACTAATCCACCACCGAC
>JAUXRP010000029.1 GCA_030681675.1 Candidatus Planktophila sp. | reverse complement strand
ATCTGACTTACTTCGCTTTGCTAAAAATGCCGGTATCTTCTGTTTAGACATCTTAGATATCACTAGCGTTTTGAGCATTCCAAAAACAAATCCCATTCCAATGACAGCCTTCACCCCACTTGAATCTCCGGCTTGAACCAGTGTTCCATCGGATTTTAACGCCGCACGAAGCTGCTTCAATGTGTAGTTACCAGCCGTCTGAACAATAACGTCGTACTTATCTACACCTGTAAAGAAATCTTCCTTTTTATAATCTATAACTCGATCGGCACCGATTGATTTCACCATGTCAACATTTACCGTGCTGCACACACCAGTAACGTTGGCACCAAATGCTTTAGCAATCTGAACTGCAAAAGTTCCTACCCCGCCTGATGCGCCAACAATCAAAACTCTCTGACCAGCCTTGACTCCGGCTTTATCGCGCAGAGCTTGGATGGCAGTAAAACCTGCCATCGGTACAGCAGCTGCCTCTTCGTAATTCAAACTCGCAGGCTTCAAAGCTAATGAATTTTTACCAAATACCGCGAAATCCGATAGCGCTCCCATGCTTTCTCCATAGACCTCATCGCCAACTTTGAACTCTGAAACCTTTGCTCCCACGGTTTCCACAATCCCGGCCATATCTAGCCCGAAACTGCCTTTCTTGGGTTTTAACAGACCACTTTGCAGCCGAACTAAATAAGGCGTCCCCCGCATGAAGTGCCAGTCTGCAGGATTGATGGAGACCGCTTGGACTTTCACTAGTACCTGATTTTCGGTAATCGTCGGAACATCTACCTCTGAGATCTCTAAAACCTCGGCCGAGCCGTATTTTTTGTATGTAACTGACTTCATTTCTCTCCCCCATTGACTTACACTGTACGCTTATGGTGTAAGGTACACCTATGCCAAAACGATTGTCAAATTCAAAAGCCGCTCCAAAACTTAAAATTCGCGAAAATTTGAGTAGGAAGCGCATTGTGAAAGCTGCCGTTGCTATCGCTGATCGCGATGGAATTGATTCTTTAAGTATGCGAAAGCTCGGCTTAGAACTAGATGTCAAAGCCATGTCGCTTTATAACTACATAGCCAATAAGGAAGAGCTCCTTGATGCGATGTGTGATTTCATTGTTAGCCTCTTTGAAAAGCCCAAGAAAAACGTTGAATGGAAAGAATCTGTGCGTCGCAGTTCACTCTCGGCCCACAAAGTTCTCTGGAAACATCCATGGGCATGCGGCCTTAGTATGTCTCGCCCAAATATTGGAAGTGAATCAATAGTGTATGCAGAAACAATGATGGGCGTGTTTCGAAGAGCGGGATTTTCGCCTCAACTTACGCACCATGCGTTGCATGCAGTAGATAATCACGTGTATGGCTCTAGCCTTCAAGAAATCGGTCTCAAAGATGGCTTACAATCTTTCGGCCCCGAAATAGCCGCCATATATATGCAACAGATGGTAGACAAGTTTCCATACGCAAGTGAAATTATTCGCGAAGCCACCCACGATCACCAAATAGAGTTTGAATTTGTTCTCGATTTATTATTAGACGGACTCGAAAGGGTGCGCGATAAGTCGGCGGTGAAGCTCTAACGCTTAGCCCCTCTTGCGTTGACAACGTGGGCAAAAATGCGAAGAACGTTGCCCCACAATAATTCGCATGATCGGCGTACCGCAGCGAGGACATGGCCGACCACTCTGTCCATAAGCGGCTAGAGATTGCTCAAAGAAGCCGCTCTCGCCATTGACGTTGATGTAAAGATCATCAAAAGATGTGCCTCCTTGTAAGATCGCCTCGCTCATTACTTCGATTGCGCTATTTATTACTATCTCGATTTTCTTTAGCGACATCTGGCTAGTGAGCGTTTCGGGATGGAGCTTTGCGCGCCAGAGCGCCTCATCGGCGTAGATATTGCCAACCCCACTCATAATTCCTTGGCTAAGCAGAGCGGTTTTAATTTTCACATTTCGTTTCGCATATTTTCCTATTGTCATGGCTCTGTCGAATCCTGGGTCGAAGGGATCTAGTCCAATGTGGGCCACGGAGGT
>JAUXRP010000028.1 GCA_030681675.1 Candidatus Planktophila sp. | reverse complement strand
TCCAGAGGGGGCCAATGGGGTTGTTGTTTCACGAGTGAACATCTCGCCACTTTTTGTCCTTCAACTGATTCAAGCCCTCGAGACCAACTGGTCTGAGTACTCAAAAAAGGCCATGCCCCCGGAAGTCCGGGATAACGAGGGTTAAACCTCATATTTTCGACTTTCACCTTTACTACTGCGTCAACACGCTCAAACTCTCAATGTCAACATTAGGCTTGTCCGGCCATTAGACTCTGAATCTGTGCATCCACAGGCAATTCTCAAGCTGTTTGGGTAAAATTTTCGATAACCCACCTAGAAGATAACCCACCTAGAATTAGAGGAGATTTGAGAAATCTCGACCTACTTCACGGAACCAAAGAAATATTCGCTGAGGCAACAACATTTGGGCCTCGGCGGTGTCTTAACTAGTAGAGGGCAAGACGTTGCCTTCGTTTATAACTCGCGGGAGTATTCACATGGCACTTTTGAAGTCGAAGGCAGCGAAAGCAGCTGCAATGACTGATGCCACCCGCCTACTGAACTCCGTTACCGCAACGGATTCAGCGTTTGAAGTATCTGCAACTCCAGGTTCAACGGCTGACTGGTCGATTTCACAGTTATCAGCGATCTACAAAGAGCACCGGACACAGCTTGTCTCGCAAGCCCGCCGAATCACCCGCGATGAGGCCGAAGCTAACGAGGTTGTCCAAGAGGCGTTCCTTAAGTTCATGCTTGCATCCCCAGAGCTCGATTCTGCAGATCGTGCGATTGCATACCTTCGCACCTCAGTCACCAACCTATCCTTAAACGTAATCCGCGCTCGCGGTGCACGTCCTAACTTGGTTGCCATCGATGCCAACACCACGCAAGAGCGCTTAAATGAGATCGCATCTGAAAACCATGTCGATCTCGATACGACTATTGCAGCCGCCGAAGATGCCGCGGTTATCCGCGAAGCACTGTCCCGCCTGACTTCAGATCAGCGCACGGCCTTGGTTATGTGGGAAATGGAAGGCCGCAGCACGCAAGAGATTGCGACTGCCCTTAACACCAGCCCAGCAAATGTTCGCCACATCTTAATTCGCGCTCGCAAATCAATGGTTCGCGTTCTTGAGGACTGGGTCATCGACGAGGCAACTGGATTAACCGCACTCAACGCGCTTTCAACGACCTACAAGAAAGCTGCGAAAATTGCTCAAAAGTCCAGCAAGGCCGCACTCTCACTTCTCCTTGTTATTACTGCTTTCCTTGGCTTTAACTCAATGTCCGGAAATGAAGGATCACCACTTGCAATACTCTCTCCAGAGATTGCAGTAGTTTCTCCAGCTTCTCCACAGGAGTCAGCGAGCCAATCACCAACTGCAATCGCATCTGCTGTTTCAACTGGTAAAGCAAAGGCCGCTGCAACCATTAAAGCAAAGGCCGCTAAGACCATAGCTGCAGCAGCTGCTACTAAGAGGGCACAAACCGCTGCCCTTAGTATGAAGATCGCCGCACTTTCATTCTTTGGTCTAGATAAAGATGGTCTACCAACTGCCTTCACAGTAACTGATTCAAAGAACATCGAAGGTATTGCTCGTCTAACAAAAGGAACTTCATCGGTTGGAACCGGTGGAATTGTTATTAACAACCAGTTCATAACTGGCTCGGTTGGTCCCAACGTTTTGATCGACCAGGTAATCACTATTGATGGAACAGGTACGCGCTATTCTGCCAAGAGCATTAGTATTGGTTGGGGCGGTAACTGGAACTCAGTGGAAATTACGTCACATGACTCTTCCATTGATCGTTTATCAAATGGTAAGTACATGATTACTTCAACCTTTACAATTGGTTATCTCAATGAATCAATTTTCCAGGTCCCAACTGGAGGCCGCGGCTTTGACCTGGCCGATGCGCCAAAGTCCATCACGACACGCATTCTCCTGAATGCGGGCAAGACCACCTTCTTGGCGCAAGCCGTGCAGGTGAATAACTAAATAAGTTTCCACATTGAGTCCGGATACTCAATGTGGGATTTGATGAATCAGCACGTGCGATTCATCGAACTGGGTGAAAGAGTTTCTTTCGTGAAATACGAAGAAACTTTGATCCCAAGCCGGCTCTCGGATCGTCCGAGGACCGACTAATCGAAAGGATACAAATGTCTACAAAGACAACTTACAAGCGCATAGCGCTTGTAGCGGTTGCTGCTTTGGGCTTTGGTCTTCTGTCAGTGGCGCCTTCATCTGCCACTCCACAGTCAGACACATTGGCTCTAGGAGCAACTGCAACATCGGTCGCGAATAATGTGGCCGCTTCAACAACGTTGACACAGACATACCTCGGTGTAGCTGGTGACACGATGACAGTAACGGTCGCACTTATAAGTGGACCTAGTGGAAACTCAACAGTTCCAACACTTGCAAGAGTTGTTGGAAGTGACTCCAATGGAACAACATCAGTGTCAGGACTAGTTGGAACACTTGCTGATACTGCAACCTCGTACTCCGTATATACGTTAGTATCTGGAACATATACTCTTGGATTACCAGCGACCACACTTCCTGGAACCTATGTAATTAAAGCTACGCCTGCCATTACCGGCGGGGGCGGCACAGCAGTTGCTGCTGCAGTTACATGGACTGTAACAGTTGGAACAGTAGCAACAGCTGCAGCTGCTGACTCAACGTCGACGTCAATTATCGTTGCAGGAAACGTTACGGTTGGTTCAGCTGACGCGGTAGTTAATGCAGCCCCAACGAGTGGCGTTGTCGCAACTATTAAAGTCACACCACTCGTGGCATCAGCCACGGCAACTGGTTCTTCAGCGATAACTGTAGTCATTACGGGTCCAGGCACCCTGAGTACCCCTCAATCGAGTGCAACATTCGTTTCTGGAGCACTTACAGGTCTTAAGACTGTAACGCTAACAGGCGCTGCTGGCCCATTCTGGATTTCCGTCTATGGTGACGGTACATCTGGAACTTCAACGATTACTTCAACAATTGGTTCAGTTGTACTGACTGAGACAATTAACACTTACGGCGCAGCAGCTTCTGCTGTAGCGACAGTAGTTAAGCCAGTTATCGCTGTTGGTTCAACAGCTACAGCAGGCGCAATCACTGTTCTAGTTAAGGATGCAGCTGGAAACCTAGTTCCTGGTGCAACAGTGTTTGCACGATCAGGAACTGAAACAGTATTTGCAAGCGGAACAGCAGTAACAGCTTCAACAGGTATTGCGTCATTTAACTTGACAGCTCTCACTGCTGGAACTTCAAGCTTCACGTTCGCTAACGTGGCTGCAGGTTCAACAGCCGCATACACATCAGCAGCTGTTTCTGTTCGTGCAGGTTCAGCAACTATGTCATCTGTAACAATGACACTTGACAAGGCAACATATGTTCCCGGAGAGGTTGCAACTGTCACAGTGA
>JAUXRP010000027.1 GCA_030681675.1 Candidatus Planktophila sp. | reverse complement strand
GCTCTTAAAATAACCGCAGGCAGCGGTCCCGATATCCCACAGAATTTAATGACGGTACTTGCCCAACAAGGAGTTGGATCGACATGGGCGCAAGGTCGAGATAATTTTTTAGCTTTCTTAGGGGACAAAAACTTAGGTGAGGCTATTTATCACTTGTATCAACTACCTTCGATGCAACAACAAGCGGGTTTCGACTATCTAATTTATGGCACTCGCTGGGGTTTGAGTATCCCCTTTGCGCAAGTATTACGGATTGATCCTTCTTACCTTATTATCGGACAAGGTTTAACTATCTCTGCAGGAATCGCGGCGCTAGGATTAATAATCTATTCATTTTCTCGTTTGGTTTTTGAGCGCTACTCATTATCATTCTTGCTTTTAATTGCGTCAATTTCATCGGCGCCAATTATGGTTCAAGTATTTAATGGAGGAATGGCACAAGCATGGGCCTTGCCTGGTATCGGCTTACTTTCAAGTACCTTGCTACTTACGCTTTATTTAAAAACTAAAGAGGAGTTAACCCCGAATGCTTTCAGAGGCTTGATTGCGCTCTCAGCCTTTGGATGGCTTGCAAACGCTGTGACGTATATAGATTCAAGCATGACTTTAGCGGCAGTATTCGCAATTTCTGCGATCTTTTTAGGAATTTTGGCCAAAGGTGATTTGAGTCTTTCGCTAGTTAAAACCATGTTTCTGGGTGGGGTTATTGCAGCGATAATTGTTGTGCCGTATACCTATGCCGCGATTACAACTATGGGTATTCGATTAAAACTAGCTTCTGGCACTGGATTCCTCTTCAATCACTGGCCATTGCCATCTGAGATGCTTGGCGTAATTAATATCTGGACAGGAACGGCCGGTACTCCGCGAGATCCAGCAGTGATGCTCATCGGAGTTCTATTATCGGCTGCAATTATCTGGCTTGTGGTGCGTGGACTTACGAGTAAGGTTGCATGGGATAAGTCAGTTTCTATCCTAGGATTATCTATTGTAATTGTTTGTGCAGCAGTTGCCTTCTGGTCAAAAAATACTAGTTTAGGAAGCAATTACTCGTATGTAAAAGTAGCTACATATGTCGGGCCACTATTTTTACTGATAATTGGCGAGAGAATGTCTCAGAATTTACAAGTAAAAGTGGGGAAAAAAGCTAAGAATTCAAAAAATGATTCACATATTTTACTTCGAATGATTACACCAGTGACCTACGTGGCGATCATGGTAGTTTCCGTTATCTCCACTAACTCCGGATTAGTGAAACAACAGGAGTATTCATATCCTTCGGCCATGACGGCAATTCTAAATGACGATGCTGCGCAAGCAGAGTTAAAGAACTATAACTATTTGACCTCATATCGTTCATTAAGTAATGCTCTTGGTTTTGTGGGCGATACATATTGGATTGCCAAGGCACCAAATGATATTTTGTTGGAAACACGAATGAGCAACGAACTTCGGATTATCTGCTTCGTTGGTGATGCAGCGTGTGTCCCTAAAACACCTGAGATAACTGGAAATGTATTGAATAAATATAGTTTAAAGGTCTATCAATCCCCCATCACTACTACGCAGTTCGCAGCCTTGAAGCCACTGGATCGCTTTTATGCAGCGATGGATGCAGTGGGACAACCACGATTTGATGTTCCTGATCGATTTGTTGGCGGAAATCCACTTCTTAAACCAAATACATGAGAGTTATCGTCGCTGGATCATCAGGTTTTTTAGGGTCATGGATTTGTAGAGTTTTATCGGCACAGCACGAGGTAATTGCCCTCGTCCGCCCGAGCTCGGATACATATCGGCTTACCGGAATTGATGGGTTGCAGATTGAGCGCCGAGAGAGCGATGGTTGGGCAGGTTTCATATCGACTGAAAAACCCGATGTTTTGATTCTTGCCGATTGGTGGGGGGTTGGAAATCACGATAGAAATGATGCCCGCCAATCCGAGAATATTGAGCGCATGAAAATCATGGCCGTAGCGGCCAGGGATTCAGGTGTTGGCTTTGTCATCGGCGTGGGTAGCCAAGCCGAGTTAGGACCAGTCTCTAACCGAATCACTGAAGATTTACCTGATATTCCGACAACCAAATATGGCACAGCAAAGGTAGCCGCACGAAAGATTATGCAGAGCACACTTGCCGGATCGCAAACTCGATTTGCGTGGATGCGAATTTTTTCTACCTACGGACCTTGCGATACCGATACGTGGTTGATTCCACAGTTAATCGATACCTTAACAATGGGCGAGGTTATGGATTTAACAAAGGGCGAACAGGAGTGGAGCTATCTACATGCCTTTGATTTAGCACGTGCCTTTGAAGCTGTTATCGAAAGTGGATCTATATCAGGTGTTGTCAATGTGGGAAATCCGCAGACCGTAATTTTAAAAGAAGCGGTACTTATTATCGCCAATCAATTAGGTGCCCAAGGCTTACTTGGTTTTGGAAATTTACCGTATCGCCCAGATCAAGTAATGAAGTTAGAACCGGCCTGCGAATCACTCACTGCAATTGGGTGGAAACCAGTTGTCTCTTTTGAGAATGGAATCGCGCAGACAATCCAGTGGCGACATCGTATGGTTTTAGATCCGTTGCGTTGTGATGATGGTCAGGAAGTTGTATTTAAACTACCTACAAGGCGTTAAATTTCGCGATTATATTTTCAACGTTAATTCCATTGGCTGTGCGCAAAAAACTTTGATCGCCAATCTGCGAGAGATTATTTTGGTTGGCAGCGATTAAACCAATTGCGCCATGCAGGTTAGCTGCATTCATCGCCTCGAGAACGGCAGCACCCACGCCACCGCGATATGAGTGCTCTTCAATAACTATGACGGGACCTTTACTTAACGCCTGTCGAATGTAATCAATATCAACTGTAGATATGTAAGGCATTGAGGCAACGGCAACTGAAATCCCCTGTGCTGCTAAAGCATTTGCTGCGGCAACGGCGACGGTGCCGACTGAGCCAGCAAAGATTAAAGTTCCGGAAGTGCCAGGGGAGAGTTCATTGATTTTCCCTGGTGCGGGTTTTGGTCTGGTGGTGTGAATAGTTGGTTCGCCACTCTTGCCCAAGCGCAGGTACGTAGGCTTTTTTGAAGCGATTATTAAGGTGGTCAGTTCGGCTGTTTCAGCTGGATCTGCCGGCACTATTACCTCCATGTTAGGAAGTGCGCGCAGCACTGCAATATCTTCAAGGGCGTGATGGGTGTAGCCCTGACTGCCATAGGCATAGCCCGCGCCAACGGAGACAATTACAACTGGGTTGTTCATCAGGCAGACATCGTTACGAATCTGTTCAAGGCAACGAAGTGTTGGAAAGTTGCCGATGCTGTAAACAAAAACTCTTTTTCCGGTCGATGCATATCCTGCAGCCATTCCCATCATGGCCTGTTCGTTCACGCCGGAGTTAATGAACTGGCCAGGTAGTTCCCTTTCGAAGGTATCAAGGACGCCGTACCCTAAATCGCCGGTCATCAAAATAATATTTTTGTCTTTTTTAGCCGCTTCCAGCAGAGTTGCAACAAAGGTATCGCGCATCAGTAGTTTTCACTTATCTGCTCGAAAGCTTTGGTGACATCGTCGGCCGACGGCGGTTTGTAATGCCACAGCACGCTATTTTCCATAAAGTCCACACCTTTACCTTTAGTCGTATCGGCGATGATGCACTTGGGTCCAGTTTGTGTTGAGAGTGATTCGGCTAAGAGAGAATAGTCATGGCCCGAAATAGTGTGCGTCTGCCAACCGAAGGCGATCCACTTATCGGCAAATGGCTCAAGCCTTAACGTATCTTCGGTAAAGGTCAGAGATTGAATCTTGTTGCGATCTATGATGACAACTAAGTTATCTAGTTCGTGGTGATTTGCAATCATCGCCGATTCCCATGTAGTGCCTTCATCGCATTCACCATCAGACATCACTACGAATACACGGCCCTTTGCCCCGCTCTTCTTGCGCGACATTGCAATTCCTAGGCCATATGGCAGACCGTGGCCAAGAGAGCCAGTCGAAAGCTCAACACCGGGCACACCCTTAGATGTTACGTGGCCACCGAGAGGGGCATCGTTGTTGCAGTATTGTGCGAGCCAATCCTTTGGAAAAAATCCCTGAAGCGCTAAAACTGAGTACAGCGCAGATGCTGAATGACCCTTCGACAAAATGACAATGTCACGATCGGCGGCATCCATATTTGCCGGCGAAATATTGGCCGCTCCCGAATAAAGAACACTTAAAATATCAACGACCGACAGTGCCGATGCCACATGGGATGCCTTTGCGGTACTTGTCATTGAAATGATTTCTCGCCGAGCCGCGAGAGCTAGATCGGCGGCCTTGATGAAGGGTGTTACGGCATCAGACAACGTTCTACCCCTTTAACTCGATTACATATACGGGCAAGGATAGTAATATAGGGCTCTAAATACCGCTTCCATAATCCTTGGGGGTTTGTGCCGTTAGACTTTGGCTCTAATCTCTTTAAGGGGGAATTTCGTGAAAGCGGTAATTCTTGCAGGTGGTTTAGGAACGCGTCTTCGTGAAGAGAC
>JAUXRP010000026.1 GCA_030681675.1 Candidatus Planktophila sp. | reverse complement strand
GCACGGATATGGCTC
The DNA here is from genome assembly GCA_030681675.1 of Candidatus Planktophila sp. Classification (NCBI taxonomy): domain Bacteria; kingdom Bacillati; phylum Actinomycetota; class Actinomycetes; order Candidatus Nanopelagicales; family Candidatus Nanopelagicaceae; genus Candidatus Planktophila; species Candidatus Planktophila sp. The sequence continues at coordinate 1,304 of JAUXRP010000026.1, read as the reverse complement.
GATGTCTTCGCGCCTCGGATCGCTTGTCGTGCGACATCCCTATGCAGATGACGCCAGTTCCAGTCTTCCTGATTCAAAGCCGCATACAGGGCATCTTTCTCGGCACAGGAGAAGGTCTTCAATGATTCCCGCGCAAACATGCCAATCGAGTCCACTTTCAACCAGACCCAAATCATCAGGCAGTACACCAGCTCATGCGCCGACGTGCCGGAGCGCTTGGGAAAGCCGATTCGATTCAGCCGCGCTTTCATGCCCATGTGCTTCCACAGGTCAGCAAACAGATTGTCAATGAGGCAACCTTCGTCCCGTAATAGATTAGCCGTCAATTCTGGAAGTTCTATCGTTTTTGTGCCATGATTCATCGCGGTCTCCTCAGTTGTTTTGGCTGTTTGCAAGACAACCATTATTATACTCCTTGTGAGACCGCCTTTCTTATTCTAATCAAATAATTAAGTTTCTTTTATGGAGTTTTTGAACTCCGAAACTTTAGATATAAGTATCAGCAAATTTACGCAAAGCCTTTTCACTGCCACCACCTTTTGAATTGGCTGTATAGAGATTAAGCTCTTCAACAAATAACTGATAAAGTTTTTCATTAGTTAGGCGTGTTGCACCTGCTTCGGAAAGCACCTTAAGAATTAAACGTATTTTCTGAAAATTAGCCTGCTTGAGCTTTGCACTAACTCCACTTTGAGTTTTCTTGAGTTCATCCAGGAAATCAACATCTTGCAGTCGCCTTGCTTTACTGATTCTTTCAATAACGGATTGGCACCCAATGACCATTGGATCAACTCGAATGGCATCAAATAAAGCTTTATCATCGCCAGTTCGAACACGTTCAATCAGTTCATTCAAAAAACAGCCGTGATAAAGAATGCAAAATAGAGAATACTGCATCGAATAAAAATAAGCACAAATGGCTGAAAGAAAAGGACGTAGTGCCTTGATTTCTTCTTCTGTAGGATCTGTTCTTGCATTGAAATGCTCATCCACCTGATCACTAACGCTTGGCAAAGCAGCTATTTTTCCAGGTGATTCAGCAATCTGATTGCGCCAGTCAATAACTTGTTCCTCTGGTAGAAGCCCTGGAAAATTAAAGCCCACATGTTCCTTAATAGGCAGTTCATATAGATGGCACCAACTAAATGAATTAGTATCTTCATCACTAAAGTTTCGGAGTTCAAAAACTCCATAAAAGAAACTTAATTATTTGATTAGAATAAGAAAGTCGGTCTCACAAGGAGTATAATAATGGTTGTCTTGCAAACAGCCAAAACAACTCAGGAGACCGCGATGAATCATGG
>JAUXRP010000025.1 GCA_030681675.1 Candidatus Planktophila sp. | reverse complement strand
TACGAGCCCCCCGTCAGGATTGAACTGACGACCTGCGCATTACAAGTGCGCTGCTCTACCACTGAGCTAGAGAGGCCTACGTGCGAACACGCATCGATCTTGCGACCAGCGGCAATTATGGCAGTGAGTTGCAAAAACTTGAAATCGAGGGGCGAGGGCGAGGCAAAGGGTAGGTTGTACCTGTGAGATTAGGCGTTTTGGATGTCGGATCAAATACTATCCACTTGCAAGTAATGGATGCTCATATCGGGGCTCGCCCTGCGCCAACTACCAATTATAAAGTTGAACTTAGATTGACCCAGTACCTCAATAAATCAGGCTCTATTTCAGTTGAAGGTATCAACTTGCTTCACGAGGCGATAGCTAGTGCGGTAGCACATGCTCAAGAAAATAATACGGATGAAATTTTAGCCTTTGCGACATCGGCTATTAGAGAAGCTAAAAATGGGACCCAAATAATCCGCGATATAAATACTCGCCATCAGATTGACTTACAAATTCTTACTGGTGATGAAGAAGCACGCATGACTTTTTTGGCAGTTCGTCGATGGTTGGGATGGTCGGCAGGCAAGCTTCTTGTGTTAGATATCGGTGGTGGCTCTTTGGAGATTGCATCTGGCGTAGATGAGAACCCCGAGGCCACACTTTCTCTGCCTTTAGGCGCAGCACGTCTCACTAGAGATTTCTTGAGCGGTGATCCCTACTCTTCAAGGGAGTTAAAATTTTTAGAAAACTTCGTGGAGACCACCCTTGAGGACAAACTCCCTGCAATCCTTCGCGCGCACGATGCAAATCACTTTGTTGCAACCAGTAAAACTTTTCGCACCCTTGCCCGGCTTTCTGGACATTGGTTTAACGAGAATCCTAAATATCTTGAAATTACAAATTTAAAGGCTTTGTGCTCAAAATTAGCTGAGATGTCCAATAAATCACGTGCTGAACTACCCGGAGTATCAGAAAGTAGGGCTCAACAGATTGTTGCTGGTGCAGTAGTGGCCCGCTCGGTCATGGATGTATTAGATATCGACCGAGTTGAAATCTGCCCATGGGCGTTGCGCGAGGGAATTGTTTTGCGAAGGTTAGATTGGCTTCAGGGATAATTTAAGTATCCGGAGCACTAATCCAGTCAATTGCAATGATTTCCCCATCTCGATGATGTAGCACCCAGGCCTCAGCAGGCTCTAATTTTTGAACTAACTCCTTAAAATTCTTCTTCCCAATTAATTTCTTTAATAACTTTGGAAGAATTGGATTATGGCTGCAAATTATCGCGCTCTGGTTGCGAATCAATAAGTCTTGCGCATAATCGAGAGCTGCTTCTTTGTCTTTTGCAAATCTATACTCGCTTAAATCAGTAGTGAAAATTGGATGCATTTGTAATGCGCGTGTCATCGGTTCAATAGTTTCAATGCATCGCATCGCATCTGAAGAGTGCACTTCCTTTATTGCATAAGGTAAGTATTTTGAAAGCAGTCGCTTTGCCTGTAATTGACCGATATTTCCCAAAGGTCGATCGCCATCATCGCCATCCCAGTCCTCACGCTTAATCGCTTTGGCGTGCCGAAGCAGAACAAGCGCCGTTGTTCCAGCACCAAACTCAAGAAAAAAATCGACGATAGATCGATCATCATCTAAAGTTAATTTCTTGCGGGCATCTGCGGGAGATAACCATAAAATCTCATCTACTTCGACGGGATTCGGCTTTCCAGTTGGCTCACCAACGGCTTGGGCCGACCAGTATTTAACAAGTTTTGTCACACCATCAACAACATATGTTGCATCGCCAATTTCCGGTCCAAAGATGGCGCAATGTCCGGTCTCTTCCATTACCTCGCGATAGGCACAACCAATCATGGTTTCATTAGCGTCTAACTTACCTTTTGGAAGTGACCAATCTCCATAGCGTGGTCGGTGAATTAGGGCGATCTCAATCCTCTTTTTTGCGCCAAAGCGCCATAAGACAGCGCCAGCTGCATAAATGAGCGGGCTTTCACTATTCAATTACTGCCTACCTTTTGCATAGTGCTTAATCATCGTTGAATGAACATCGATAAGTGAATTGCCGTTGCTATCTAAACTCTTTCTCGTCCACTCGGTTCCTATTAGCTGCCAACTGGATGTTTGATTTGAAAGTCCAAGATCTATAATCGCCTGCAACCTCTGATGATGATCTTTTTTATCTACACGAATTAAGCTTTCAACTCGTCGGTCTAAATTACGACCCATGAGATCTGCACTCCCAATCCAGTACTCATCTTCACCCCCATTAACGAAATGAAAGATTCTCGAGTGCTCTAAGAAACGTCCAAGAACTGATTTCACAGTAATATTTTCAGAAACTCCCTTGAGTCCTGGTTGGACTGCGCAAATACCTCTTATTAGAAGTTCAACTTTTACTCCCGCTTGAGATGCCTCGTAGAGCTTTTCAACAAAACTCTCATCCAAAATAGAGTTAAGTTTAAATTGAATACCGGCAGATCGACCTAACTTAACATTCTCAATTTCTCGGTCGATTCGCTCCATGATTCCAGAGCGAAGCGTTCTTGGTGCCACTAATAGTCGAGAGTAAGTCGATTGTGGTGCAAAACCTGAAAGTTGGTTGAAGAGCTTAGTGAGATCCTCAGTTAGTTCAGTGTCGTTACTTAAAATTCCTAAATCCTCGTACATTCGTGCCGTCTTTGGATTGTAATTACCCGTACCGATATGGCAGTAACGCCGTAATCCTTGAGGCTCATCTCGAATAACTAACGAGAGTTTTGCATGTGTTTTCAACCCCATCAAACCGTAGACAACGTGAACTCCAGCGGCTTCAAGCTTTCTTGCCCAGCGCACATTGGCCTGCTCATCAAAGCGTGCGCGAATTTCAATCACCGCCAAGACTTGTTTGCCTGCTTCGGCGGCCTCTATTAGCGCCTCGATAATGGGTGAGTCTCCCGAAGTTCGGTATAACGTCTGCTTAATCGCTAACACATGTGAATCTTGAGCTGCACTTTGAAGAAAGTGCACCACCGATGAGGTGAAGGATTCATACGGGTGGTGGAGCAAAATTTCGCCTTGTCGAATTGCCGCGAAGAATAAATCGGAGTCCTCTGAATCCACTTCAGATAGAGCGTGGGCCGTTCGTGATCTAAATTTTTCAAATTTGAGCGCTGGAAATCCAAGATCTGCGATTTTATTGAGTGCAGTTAGGTCAAGTGGTAAAGAGGTGTGAATGATGTTCTCTTCACTTATTCCGAGTTCATTCGCTAATCGTTCCACGAGACTTATATCAACACCATTTTCAATTTCTAAGCGGACAGGCGGACCAAATCTACGTCGAGCTAATTCTTGTTCCAGTGATAGCAAGATATCTTCCGACTCTTCTTCATCTAACTCCAAGTCTTGGTTTCGTGTGATTCGAAAACAATAATGCTCTTCAATTACCATTCCGGGGAAAAGCGCTTCCAGATTACTTGCGATGAGCGATTCAATCGCTATAAATCTAGTAGAGCCGCTCTTTGCTGTAGCGATAAAACGAGGAAGAATCTCTGGAACTTTTACGCGAGCAAAAAACTCTTCATGTGTTTCCTCGTTTTTTACGATAACTGCGAGATTTAGAGAGAGTCCTGAAATGTATGGAAAAGGATGTGAGGGATCTACCGCAAGTGGAGTTAGCACTGGAAAGATTCGATCTCGAAATAACTTATCTACATACGTTCGTTCGGCCTCATTCAAATCATCCACATGCAAGAACTCAATTCCCTCTTCATGTAATTTCGGAATAATATCCTCATGAAAAACCTTTGACTGACGTTCAATTAACGATTTCGTAATTGAAGAAATTTGACTCATTAACTCCCTTGGAGCAATCCCAGCGACATTGGGCGCAGTCACATCATTTTCAATTTTGCTCATGAGTGTTGCAACTCGCACCATAAAAAACTCGTCGAGATTGGATGAGAAAATAGCCAAAAAGCGGACACGCTCTAGAAGAGGAATTCGCTCATCCTCGGCCAACTCAAGTACGCGCTGGTCAAAGGCGAGCCAACTGAGCTCGCGGTCTGTAATATTCTGGAACTTCACACCTCCCATTCTCCACTTTTTTAGCAAACCGTAGGTGTCTGGCAGGTGGATTTTTAGCAAACGGCCCCGAACTTCGCACTTACGAGCTGCAAATGGCAGACTAAAGCCCATGATCACGAATTACTGGATGAGCCCTGAGACAACTTCGGTCAATCGATTACCCATGCTCAATATTGAGCATATCGAGAAGATTTCACTCGATGGCACGTGGCGATTCCAGTTACTTCACTCTCCACTAGATCGAATCGACAAAAAATGGTCGACGATTCCCGTTCCTGGATTGTGGACGATGCAACCAGAGAGCGATGTCTTTTTCGATAAACCGATTTATACAAATGTACAGATGCCCTTTGAGGAGCAACCACCGCAAGTCCCCGCTGAGAATCCACATGGCGTTTATGAGCGAGATTTCGATATCCCTGACAGTTGGAAAGACAAACGAATAGTTTTGCATCTTGGTGGATACGAATCGGTAGCTCTTATCTCTGTCAATGGCGTTGAAGTTGGGTTAACAAAAGATTCACGGTTAGCCGCTGAGTTTGACGTCACTCAGTTTATCCGACGTGGTAGCAACGTCCTTCGCATAGATGTGACGAAATGGTCAGATGCGACTTTTATTGAAGACCAAGACCAGTGGTGGCATGGTGGAATCACTCGTTCAGTAAAGTTATATGCAACCAACAAGGTATTCATTGAACGTTTCTACACAACTGCAGGGCTTGAGAAAGACCGCACAACTGGAACGCTAAATATTCGTGCCTACATCGCTTCGATAGAAAATCTGTCGAGTGATGGCTATACCTTGCGAGCATCGATTGAAGAGCTTTCGAAAGTAAAGTCCGCTAAATTAGAGGCCACTATCAAGCGTTTTTCCGCACCACTTTGGACAGAGCGCGATGAAGCGCTCAAGCTTAGAAGTGATGAGTACTTTCACGGCAAGTTCTGGCATGGAAATATGCCCGAAGATGCAAGACGTGCAATTACAGAAAATGAACCATGGCCCGTTGGAAAGGTTGAATTCAATACCAAAATTCCGAAAATTCAGCCTTGGTCGGCTGAAAACCCTCATCTCTACACCCTCAACATTGAGTTAATCGATCCCACTGGAAATGTTGTAGAAGTTTCCCAACAGAAGATCGGCTTTCGTTCAGTAGAAATTAAAGGCCAAGAGCTTTTACTCAATGGCAAGCCTGTGATGTTCTATGGAATTAATCGACATGATTTCAATCGATTTACTGGACGTGCATTGACCCGTGATGACATGCGCGAGGATTTACTCGAGCTCAAGCGATGGAATTTCAATGCGGTACGTACTTCGCATTATCCAAATGATGCCGCATTTCTAGATCTATGCGATGAACTTGGTTTTTATGTTATTGGTGAGGCAAACATCGAATCCCATGCATTTATCGCTTCAATCTGTGATGACCCGAAGTATTTAACAGCCTTCGTCGACCGCGTTGGAAGAATGATTCAGCGGGATATTCACCACCCTGCTGCCGTGATGTGGTCCCTTGGCAATGAATCCGGTGCTGGAACTAATCACGAAGCGGCCGCCGCTTATGCTCGAAATTTTGATCCATCAAGACCGCTTCATTATGAGGGTGGAATCCGCGGGAATTGGATGGGAAGTCACTCCCTCACCGATGTAATCGCACCTATGTATCCTGCGATTAGCGCCATCAAAGAGTATGCGAATTCCAGCAAAGCTGATCGACCACTGATTATGTGTGAGTACTCACATGCGATGGGAAATGCCAATGGAACTCTTGCCGAATATTGGGATGTTATTGAATCTACTCATGGATTACAGGGTGGATTTATTTGGGAGTTTTGGGATCACGGGCCAGTTCAAACCATGCCCGATGGCAGTACGCGAAATGCATACGGCGGTGATTACGGTGAAGTTAAGCATGATGGAAACTTCTGCTGCGATGGCATGGTTTTTCCTGATAGGACAGCAAAACCTGCCATGCACGAGTTTAAATCGATTGCTGCACCTGCGAAAATTACTTCAGTAAAAACCTCCACAGGCAATTTTAAAATTTTAAATAAAAATTTCTTTAAAGACTTAAGTGAGTATGAGCTCCACTGGGTGATTACTCGTGATGGGATTATTTGCGATAGTGGAAAAGTGAAATTACCAAAGGTCGCACCGCGAAAGAACATGGCTTTTACTGTGAAATCTGCACTGCTAAGTAAGGCAGATGGAGCCGGAGAGCGCTTTATTAATTTTAGTATTGTAAAAATCGCGAGCACTGTCTGGTCACCAGCGATGAGTGAAGTTGGATGGAGCCAATTATCACTACCTTCGCGGAGTTTGAGTGTCAAAGCTTCGGCAACATCGAATTTATTCGCCAACGTGGTAGATGATTTTGGTCAAATTATTTTGCCTTACGGCGTACTCGCACCCGTACTTTCACTATGGCGCGCACCTACTGACAATGATCGAATCGGGCATATAGCGACAAAATGGAACCGTTGGGGATTGCGCGATCTCGAACGTAGTGACTGTATTGTTTCCCAAACATCCAAGAGAGTAATGATTGCAAATATCTGGTTAACAAGTACTGGGATTGAGATAAAGCACACTCAAACAATCACGCCGGTTGCTTATGGTTTTAGAGTCAAAGAAAGCGTCACCCTTCCAAAATCGTTGGTTGACGTCGCCCGTGTCGGAACTAACTTTGAACTCAGCGGAGAGCTTTCGGATCTAACCTGGTTTGGCAGTGGTCCTCATGAAACCTATCCAGATAGGAAAATCGCCCGTATAAACCGTTACATTTCCACGGTAGCTGAGCAATACATCCCATATGTTCGCCCTCAGGAAAATGGTGGTCACAATGGAGTGCGGTGGTTTGAGCTTACAAACGCTACTGGGAATGGGCTTCGTGTCCAATTAACTAAACCTCTGCAAGTATCCATAACGCCAAACCGTGCAACTGATTTAGCCGATGCCACGCATGATGTTGAAATAAAGCCGTGTGGAAATACGGTTGTCCATATTGACGCCGCTCACCGTGGTGTTGGTACTGCTGCATGCGGACCCGATACTTTGCCACAGTATCTAATCAAATCTGGCCTTCACACGTGGGAATGGGTTGTAACAACAATTTAAAGTAATTAATCCCCTACTAGCCAATCCAAGTGTGAAAGTGGCCAATGAATTGCAACTGGATATTTGCAGCTTCTTCCATCTCCAGATGATTTACCTCTTGCGCGTCGCCACATCCACGGCATAGCAAAAGTAATAAACCACAGTAAAGTAATCATGGCACGGAAAATCTTGGATTTTTGTTTGGCAGGTGGAAGAGGATCGCGCCATCTGGAATCAAAAGGAAGATTGAGAAGCTCAAGAACTGCTTGCGCAACTCGTTCGTGACCCTTCGCATTTAAATGCAGACGGTCAAATGCTAAAAAACGCCGATCACTAAATGCCGCTTCTTCATTGGCATCGGCGATGATCGCACCTACTTCAAAACCCACCGCCCGAACATTTCGATTGAATTCGCTAAAACGCGCCTCCCACATTTTGGCCGAGCGCCCAGTGTTTCCAGTCTTTTCTAAAACTGTAAATAGCATTACGGTGGCACCTGATGCCGCCAAGCGCCTTACTGCAGCGGAATACAAGGGAAGCACTAACTCCGATTTGTAACCAGGTCTAATAACATCATTTGCTCCGGCGTGAAAAGACACAAGCGTCTCGGGACCTCTGACTTGCGTGATGGCCGCATCAATCTGCTCATCCACGACTTGGCGCACCAGTTTTCCTCGAACTGCTAAATTGGCATACGTAAAGTCTGGGTGGAATTTAGCCATGACATCTGCAACGCGATCGGCCCAACCACGATAGTGACCATACTTTTTTTCATCACACATGCCTTCGGTGTATGAATCGCCTAGCGCGATAAAACGCGAATAATTCATGTGTTTTAGGCCTTTCGGCGAGCTTGATCCACGAAGAAAAGTGCAATTGCCGTTGCAACACTTGCGTTCAGCGATTCAGTAGTTGCGCTAATAGGAATGGAAATCACAAGATCACACTTCTCGCGAGTTAAACGTGATAGACCTTTGCCTTCGCTACCGACAACAATCATGATCGCCTCGGCTGCAATCTTCATCGAACTAATTAACTCTTCAGACTCTCCATCCAGGCCGACGACGAAAAGTCCTTCTTTCTTGGCGGCATCAATTGTGCGTGCAAGATTTGTTACTTGCGCGATTGGCAAGCGCGCTGCCGCCCCAGCTGATGATTTCCACGCCGATGCAGTCATAGATGCTGCGCGACGCTCAGTCATGATCACTCCTGCTGCGCCAAATGCAGCTGCACTTCGAATAATTGCACCTAGGTTACGTGGATCTGTTACTCCATCAAGTGCGACCACAAGCGCTGGATACTTTGCCCGTTGCATAATCTCTTCAAAGCTTGAGTACTGATACGGCTTTATAGCGAGAATGATTCCTTGGCTATTGGGAGAAATTCCTTCAACCTCTGCGCGATGGGCCTCACGAATTGGTAATCCTAAGTGAAGTGCTAACTTCAATGACTCAGCTACGCGATCATCTACTTCAATACTTCGTGCCACCAACAATTCGGTCGATGGGACGCTTTCGCGAAGCGCCTCTAAAACAGCGTTACGTCCCGCAACAATTTCACCCCGTGGTCGATCTCCCCTTGGTGCACGCGCCGGTCTAATCTCCTTGCCATCACTTCTGCCCGCGGTAACTTTGCCTGCACCACGAACTGTAGTTTTACTCGAACTCTTTTTAGCCACGGCCTTCTTGCGCTTTGCCGCTGCGTGATACGGACGGTCCTCTGCCTTAGGAGTTGGACCTTTTCCCGTGAGACGCTTTTTATTCTTTCCTCCGGTTCCGCCGGTTGGAGCTTTTTTTGAAGCACGGATTGCGCCCTTACGGGATGAATTACCGGCCATTATTAACTCTTTTCCATAATCGACCAGCGTGGCCCCTGTGCGGTGTCTTCAATTGTAATTCCTAGAGCAAGTAAGCCATCACGGATTGCATCGGAGGTTAAAAAATCCTTGCGATCACGCGCTAAGGCACGCTCTTGAAGTGCCAACGAAATCACACCATCCAAAACATCTGTGAGCTCGGATGAACCACCGTCGGCAAAGTGTGAATCAAAGGGATCACAACCCAATATCTGCAATGCGCCACGGATTTCACCGGCATTCTTAGTAATCATCGGGATGTCACCATCGGTAATTGATTGATTTCCGCGTCGTAGGTTTTCTGAAATTGTTGCAAGTGCCGCCGGAACTGCCAAGTCATCATTCATCGCGGCTGCAAACTCAGCGCTAATTGTGCCTTCTGGCTGTGAACCAGTGATTTGTGTCGCGCGCTTCAAGAAACTTTCTATCCTGCGAAATGCTACGGCCGATTCATCGAGTGCTGCTTCGGAGTATTCAAGCATCGAACGGTAGTGCGCGCTGCCTAAATACCATCGAAGTTCAATTCCCCGTACACGCTCTAAAATTACTTCAACAAGAAGTGAGTTACCAAGCGACTTACTCATTTTTTCACCAGATTGCGTAACCCACGCATTATGTAACCAGCGCTGGGCAAATCCATATCCAGCCGCTTCAGATTGAGCCATCTCATTTTCATGGTGAGGAAAAATTAAATCTAATCCGCCGCCGTGAATATCAAAGCTTTCGCCGAGATATTCATGTGCCATTGCCGAGCACTCTAGGTGCCAACCTGGGCGACCTGCACCCCACGGCGTTGGCCATGAAGGTTCGCCAGGTTTTGCCGCTTTCCATAAAGCAAAATCGCGCGGATCTCTCTTTTTTGAATTGGTTGTATCAACATCGGCTGCGGGTTGTAAATCATCAATACGCTGACCAGAGAGAGTTAAGTAGTGCTTTAATCGGCGAACTTCTAGGTAGACATCCCCATTTCCAGGGGCATATGCCGAGCCATTATCAATGAGAATCTGCATTAATTGAATCATCTGAGTGATGTGGCCAGTGGCACGAGGTTCGTACGTTGGTGGAATAACGTTAACTGCAGAATAAGCCGCCGTAAATTCACGTTCGTACTTCATGGCAAGTACCCACCAATGAGTTTTTTCTTGCAAGGCCCTCTGTAAAACTTTGTCCTCTATATCTGTGACGTTTCGGATCAAAGTTACCTCATAGCCGTTTTTCATTAACCAGCGACGTAAAATGTCAAAATTTATTGCGCTTCGAATATGTCCAATATGCGGTGAAGATTGCACTGTTGCACCACAGACATAAATTGAAACTTCTCCCTTTATTAGAGGAGTGAAAACGCCAACTTCTCGTGTAGCGGTGTCATACAAGTTCAGTGGTGGCATTGTGTGATTCTACTGCTTGAAAACAAGAGCCGAGGCAATTGCGCCGATACCTTTGCCCTCGCCTGTCAGGCCCATTCCGTCGGTTGTTGTTGCAGATAATGAAACTTCAGCGCCGCCGAGGGCATGAGAAAGCACACTCACTGCTTCGGCTCTTCGCTTACCTATTTTCGGGCGATTGCCGATTACCTGAACCGTTACATTAGAAATTAAGTATCCGGCATTTGTAATCTTTAAAAGCGTTTCTTGAAGAAGTTGCACTCCAGATGCACCTGCATACTCGGGGCGATCGACGCCAAAATTGCTTCCTAAATCGCCGAGTTGAGTTGCGGCCAACAGTGCATCACAGATTGCATGTGCTGCAACATCTCCATCGGAGTGACCATCGACTCCAATTTCATCGGGCCAATACAAACCAGCTAGCCAAAGTGCTCGGCCAATACCAAAAGCGTGGGCATCGATACCAACACCTGTTCGATACGTTGAATTAAATCCAAGAAAAGTCAGTGCTGCATGCAAATCAGCCTGCGTTGTAATTTTAAGTGCACGGGCTTCGCCTTCAATGAGCTTTACTCTGCCGCCACCGATTTCAATGAGTGCAGCATCATCGGTCGCATCAGCATGTGCAGCATGTGCTTGGCGAAGCGCACTTGTTATGAAGCCTTGTGGGGTCTGGACGCTGACAAGTGAGCGTCGATCAGGAGTTGATACAACATAGCCATCGGGATTTATAACTTTGACGGTGTCAATTACGGCAATGGCTGGAATAACCGCGCTCTCGCCACTCTTCAATGCTGCAACTATTCGTTGGGCTAGATCACTCGTTGCCAAAGCACGTGCGGCGTCATGAACCAGAACGTATTCCCCAGTTGTTACTGCCAATGCATTACGAACGCTAGCCGAACGTGTAGCACCGCCCGTAACAACATCAACTCCTTCGCCAACTAGTTCACTAATGTGGGCTTCAAAGCCTGCGGGAGCTGAAATGACTATCTGATCTGCGACTGTGGCCAGGCTGGCAACGGCATGCTCTAAGAGGGTGCGATCACCTAATTGAATTAATGCTTTTGGTAAGCCTGCACCGAATCGTTCACCACTGCCAGCGGCAGCGATGATGGCGCTTACAGACATTTATATTATGAAGCGAGAACCTCGTCAAGGATCGTTGCAGCTTTCTCCTCATCGGTTCGCTCGGCGAGAGCAAGCTCTGAGATAAGAATCTGCTTCGCCTTGGCGAGCATGCGCTTTTCACCGGCTGATAGGCCGCGGTCTAAATCACGACGGTACAAATCACGAACAACTTCAGCAACTTTAATAACGTCACCTGATGCTAATTTTTCAAGATTGGCCTTGTAGCGTCGCGACCAGTTAGTTGGCTCTTCAGTGTATGGCTGGCGTAAAACATTAAATACTCGGTCTAGGCCGGCAGAGTCAACAACATCACGAACACCAACTAAATCTACGTTCTCCGCAGGGACTCGAACAGTGAGATCACCTTGCGCGATTTTCAACACTAGATAGGTCTTTTCTTCGCCTTTGATCACGCGCATCTCAATTGCTTCAATAAGAGCTGCTCCGTGATGGGGATAAACAACGGTTTCGCCGACCTTAAATGTCATGTGTTGCCCTTCGCTAGAGGGCAATTGTACCAGCGAATCAGATACCAGTCACCTCGTGCAATTAAGCGTAAAACCAGCGTATTTCACTACTAATTTCATATGAGAGAATATGCACCATGCGCCGCACAGGAATTACTCTTTTAACTTTAACTCTCGCGCTCTCACTAACTGCATGTGGAGCTGGCTTTAATGCATCTACGCGCCAAATGAAACAGGTGACCGATGGCGTTGAAGCTTCAATTTCAACTAACGGCAATCTCATCAAGCTACTCAATATCGTAGTTGTTGAAACTGCAGATGGCACAGGCGTCCTTGTTGGAACAGTTATTAACTCTATGGCGGCCGAAGATGCACTTCTTGGAATTTCAATAAATGGAGTTGTTGCATCATTAACTGGAACAAACTCTCTACCTCAAAACTCTCCTATTTATTTCGAGGGCGAAAGCGCAAATGCAAAGGCGATTCTCCCAGGGCTTAATGTAAAAGCTGGACAACATGTTCCTGTAACAATGTTTTTCGCTCGTGCAGGTGAAATCACCGTTTTAGCAATTGTTCGAGATCAACGCGATGATTTTGCAGGCGTTACCGCTTAATTCGTTTGTTTTCCCTGATTTGCAACTGCCGCAATTGCATCTTTGGCAGCAGTTGGATCTAAATACTCTCCACCTTTAGTGACTGGTGTTAAATCGGAATCGAGTTTGTAGTACAAAGGGATTCCTGTTGGAATATTAAGCCCAGCAATATCGGCATCGCTGATTCCATCTAAATGCTTTACAAGAGCACGAAGGGAGTTTCCATGTGCGGTGACAAGAACACGTTTTCCACGTTTTAAATCCGGCACTATAGATTCATGCCAATATGGCAACATTCGATCGATGACATCCTTTAAACACTCAGTCTTTGGCGCATTAATTCCTGCGTAACGTGGATCATTGCTCTGTGAAAACTCATCATTGTCATCAATTGGTGGTGGTGGGACATCAAATGAACGGCGCCACAGCTGGAACTGCGCTTCGCCATACTGTGCCAAGGTTTGGGCTTTATCTTTTCCCTGTAAAGCACCATAGTGACGCTCATTGAGGCGCCATGAGCGTTGTACTGGTATCCAATGCCGATCACATACATCTAAAGCCAATTGTGCTGTATGGATCGCGCGACGCAGCAAAGATGTGTGGAGTAAGTCGGGAAGGAGATCTCGCTCGGCCAGGAGTAGACCACCTCTTCGGGCCTCGTCTTGGCCCTTGCTCGATAGCGCTACATCGACCCAACCAGTGAAAAGATTCTTGGCATTCCATTCAGATTCACCGTGGCGTAGAAGAATTAATTCAAAATTGCTCATGGATTCATCCTAAACCAGATGGTGGAAAGCCTCTAAATTGGCAAGTGACTCACCACGTGAAATGCGCCAAGCCCATTCTCGACGGATCGCATTAGCAAAACCTAGTTCAAGTAGCGGGTTGAAAGAGGAGTCTGAAACTTGGAGCACAGCCCCGACTAAGCGATCAATCTCACGATCAGTTATTGCCGATATAGGTAGTCGACCAACTAAAAAGATGTCACGTAGCTCGTTGATTGCAAAGGCAACACCATAAAGAGATGCGTTCTTTGCCAAACACCATGCGTGCACAGAAGCCTCATTATCATCTGGCCTCCTAATCACAAAGGCGTTGATGCTCAGTGAATGGGTACCAACAATTAGCGCGCAATGGGTCTGTAATTTCTTCTCGCCAGGTAAGGTTATTAGATAAGTATCAGCATTCTTTTTTTCAAACTCTAAATCATGAGAGTCTAAAAACTCCTCAATAATAATTCGTGGGTCAATTGCCGCCATCACTGACCTGATATTTTTGATGCGGCATTGCTCTCTGAAATAACTTGATCATAAATATCCAAAGTGCCGCGCGCAGTAGCATCCCACCCGAAATGTGATGCGTGCTCAATTGCTCCCATTGAAAGGAGTACTCGGCGTTGTGGCTCTTGTAATAATCGCGCGATCACCGACGACCATGCTTTCGGGTCGTGGCCATCAACTAAAACACCTGAAATTCCATCGGCGACGGCAGTACGCAGACCACCAACAGCGGTAGCAATGACTGGTGTGCCACAGGCTTGGGCTTCAAGTGCAACTAAGCCAAAACTTTCAGAGTAGCTGGGCACGCAGACCAAGTCGGCGGCCCGATACCACTGGACCAGTTCAGCTCGAGGCACGGGCGGTGCAAAATGAACAACATCATCGATAGCCAGCCAAGAGGCTAACTCTTTAAGGCGTTCAACCTCTTCGGTGTTAGCACCTGATGCGCCTCCGATGATATTAACAATTAATCTCGGACGCATATGTGGTGAGTGTTTAACAAGTTGTGATGCTGCTTGAATTAAAACCTCTGGACCTTTGTGCGGTTGAATTCGCCCCACAAAAGTTACAACCAATGCATCTTGAGCCGTTCCAGTAAACTCACGTGCAGATTTGCGGCCTTGGCCTGGAGTAAATGTATAGAGATCCACACCAGGATTAACGACATGAACGATGTCTGGGCATGCACCATAAAGAGAAACAAGACTTGCTGCCTCTGAATCAGTATTTGCAATCAGAGCTTGAGCCGCTGCTGCAACTTGCGTTTCACCTTGGACTCGAATCATCGGTTCTGGGGTTTCGCCTTCGGCAAGATTGAGATTCTTAACTCGCGCCATTGTGTGCATAGTATGAATCAGTGGAATTCCTAATTGTGCCGCCGCTGGCATTGCAACTTTTCCAGAGATCCAATAGTGGGAATGAATAGCATCATAATTGCCATCTTTGATTTTGCGCATAAACTCTTTTGAAAGCCCGAGGATGTGCGCTGGTAACTGCTCTTTTGTTAAGTGGCCGTGCCCACAATCAAAGTAACAGACTCTTACGCCCTTAGATATCTCAACAACATCCGGTGAATTTGTCTCAGTGCGCCGAGTAAAAATATCGACTTCAACGCCCATGGCCGCCATACGTTGTGCCGATTCAAGAACGTAGATATTCATTCCTCCAGCATCGCCAATTCCTGGCTGATCCAATGGGGATGTATGCACCATTACTGTTGCAATGCGACCGTTCATTTCTCAAGGGTACGGTTAGTTAGAAGGTTGCGCGAATGGAGCCCACTACGTGATCGCCTCCGTAGACCTTCTCTAACGCATCACCTGCATTTATGCCCAATAAGCGCAGCCCTGCAAGGGAAATCACGTTCCGTGGACGTAATCCGCCATCATTTACTTTAAATGCGAAGCTTCTGCCATCTTCTATAGAGGCGACCATGATCGACTCTGCGCCACTTTTCATAAATAGCCCGGGGTGTTGACCCATAAGGATTGAGGACATTCTCTCTGGTCCTGCAACCATCTCTGGAAAACTTCTACAAGCATTAACGACGCTCTGATGTGCAGGGTCAGTGGAGATTGTCATCGCTCTAATTGCTCGAGCTAAGCCGAGAAGGGAGATTAAAAATAAAGGTGCGCCGCAGCCATCTATCGCAGTGTGTGAAACGCTTTCACCAGCAAGGTTTTCAAGTTCCATTTTGAATGCTTGTTGAAGCCGATGTCCGGGCTCCAAATAATTATGAGTAGGCCAACCATTGACCGAACAACCCAAAAGCATCCCTGCGTGTTTGCCACTGCAGTTCATGGCAAGGCGCGTTGGTTCGGAAGTTGCTAGCGCTGCGGCTTCATCTAATGGTTTGCCTTTAACGTTTTGTAGAGCGTTCTCATCTAAACCCGCTAATCCCAAAATTTCCAATACACCTTCTTGATGCATGGGAAGACCAGAGTGAGATGAACAGGTAAGGGCTAATAAACGTGGAGTTAAATTCACTCCGCTACGAATCATTGCCGATGCCAGAACTGCTTTATACGATGAGCGAGGATAAATTAACTGCGTTGGATCACCCTTTTGTAAAAGAATTGAACCATCAGTATCTAGAGCCACAAAATGCCCGACATGCTGTGACTCCACTACATCGTTTCTAATTAATTCGGCGAGAACTTCGCCCACGTTTAGCGAGATCAATTACTCACTCTGACGTTCGAGTGATGACCAGATATGTGCCTGCAGCTCTTGTCCCTCTGCCGCCATGTCATAGGCAAAGAAAAGCTCACCGGCAACTAATCCGTAAAGCCGGACTCCGGCGGTAACAATTTTTGCTGTTGGTGCCGAATAACCTTGGTCTAAAACAAGTTGAATCTTTGGTCCATCAAATGTTCCTACCCAACCTTCAGATATTCCTGTGTTATGTGAGAGTACAACTTCCAGAACGTTTTTTGGTTTAATGCGCCAAAAGCCGGTTTCAGATGCACCTGGGCGTTCGATTTCACCTTCGCTATCTAAAATCCACGATCGTGAATAGTAATTAAGAAATGGTCGTCCATCATGATTGAAGACAACCTCTTGAGCAAATTCGAAAGGCGCTACGGTTGAATATTCGCCTCGGCCCTTACCGCGCCATGTTCCAACCATCCATGCCACTGGATTTAAGTCCGGATGTAAACCCTCAGGGATAGTAAAGACCATTTATGGGCGTCCTCTAAATTTAGATGGGGGCTTAGACTGACTTTGACGGCCTCGGAAGGCGTAAATGATGAGCGTTATGCCAAGCCCTATTGCGAAAAGGCCAAGGAAGATTGATGTAAAAAACTCCACCCGATAACTCTATCGTGCTTAATTTTAGAGTTGAGCGATTTTAAAGTACGGGTTCCTGTAAGGCCGGAACTCCGTCGACAGAAAGAGTTGCATCGGTCGGGGTATTTCTCTTAACAATTGCGAGTGCGATTGTGCCAAGCTCGTAATGGCGTGCAACGGTACCGATAAAGCCAACAACAACGCCATTATTTTCGACTTTCGCCCCTTGTGCGGGAAATGCGACATCGCTTCCATCTAAGTGCAACATCACCAGGCGTCGTGGTGGGTTACCTAAGTTAAATACCTTTGCAACGGTTTCTTGTCCGCGGTAGCAACCTTTATTCATATGTACCGCACCGTTTAAAACACCGATTTCATTAGGAATTGATTTATGATCGGTTTCAAACCCAATTCGCGGACGTCGTGCAGCCACGCGCTCGGCATCCAATGCCCACGTTCCAACTTGAGTTGCGACGGAGTTAAAGTGTGCACTCATCTGAACAAGTTCATTACGTGGCACTAAAGCAAAAGGTCCACCAATTTCAGTAGTTAAACCTGGGGCGCGAAGAACTGCTATCTCATCGGTGGCGCTGCGAACATCAACATGCAGCATGAATTTCATCTTCGTAAGATATGTGCACAGAGCTTCGGAGTATCCAGGATCTACAACTAACCACGTAGTTAAACCATCATCTACACAATTGAATTGATACTCGATATGACCCTGTGGATCCAGAATCATCGCCGACTTCCAGAGATTAACGCTTAAATCCTTAAGGTACTGTGTGGTTAAATCATGTAACCACTTCAAACGATCTTCTCCACTGACTGCAATAACCTCTAGATGTGAGAGATCGGCCCAAGCGGTGCCTGCTTGAAGTGCTCGTTGCTCTTTAGAGGGTTCACCAAAGTGCCAGATGGCACCCTTATCAACCCCATCTTCGACAAGTACGGCGCTCATTGACAGGCAGTACAGGTTCCGTAGATTGCAAAGTGCGTGACATCGGTTTTAAAACCATAGTCATCGGCAAGTGTGTTAACAAAGTTAGCTGCCGCTTCAATTGGCGCATCACCGATAGAGCCACATTTTTCGCAGACTAGATGCAAATGAGTCAACTCTTCAGCGGCATGATACGTAGCTCCACCGTGTCCTAAATGTGTATGCACTACCAAGCCAACATTTTCAAGAGTTTCAAGGTTGCGATAAACGGTGGAGAGATTGATGCCTGGATGGGCTACGCGAACTTTTTCGGCAATCTCTTCAGGGGTAGAGTGACCAAGCTCCCGAACTGCAGATAAAACAAGCTCGCGTTGAGGCGTAAGTCGTAGGCCTTTTTCGTGAAGCTCGTGTTTATCAACCATGTGACAATCGTACGCGAAGAAGTAGCAAATAGAGTTCGCACCCTAGACAGTAGTTAAAAGCTGCATTTAAGAACGCTGCGGCCAGAGCAAAACTCAGTGCGACAACGAAAACAACGTCTATATTGGCGATAGATCCGCTAATAGCTACGAGTGCAAAAAGTAGACCAACGCTCTGTGCAAACTGTGGTGGCCGTACATCCTCGGTGATGGTTTTGCCTTTAAGCTGAGGCTTAATAATGCTTCGAAAAATATATGCATACGGTGTGAATTGCGGACCTTTAATCGCGCCTATCGCAAAAATAATTGCTTGCGCAATTACAACCCATAGATTAGATGTTACAAGTGCCACGGCCAAAACTATTGTCGTAAGCACTGCCGAAAAACGAGGTCCGCGTGCATCAATTAATACGTCCGATATTTTTTTTACTAAGACTTCAGTCATGAACTATTCCTTTGTTAGTTGAATGGATAATTGTTTTTAAATTACAACAATTACATTCGACACAAAGAGCCAGCAAGGCGACCAAAATCTATAACTCGGCGCTTTGTGAAATTGCTGGCTGGTGACATAGCGAAATAATAAAGAGTTAAGGAAGTTAAAGCGAGTTGCGAACTACTCGCGTAAAGCTTCCAGCGCTTGAATAACCTGCTCTCGCTTAGGTGCACCAACTGCTCTACCAACTTCCCGTCCCTTTGAATCAAGGATGAGAGTGGTTGGAGTGCTCAAGATATTTAACTCCCGAACAAGCTCTAAATTCGCTTCGGCATCGACCTCGACATGCTTTACATCTTCCATCTGAGCCACAAGATTCTCGAGTAAAACTCTCGTTGCTCTACATGGGGTACAGAAGGCCGAAGAGAACTGCACCAGTGTTGCTTTGGAGCCGAATTCAGCGCCAATCATCGACTGAGTGATTACTGACTGGCCAGATTTCTCTTTCACCGTGCCTCGAGATCGCTGATACCAGAACCCATAAATGCTGGCCAAGCCAAGAACGATCACGAGTGGAAGCAATGATTTCACGAGAGTAGTCTGTACCAATGTCCAAGGTGTTGCTACTTACAAATGCATCTGGCGCGAGCGCAGAAGTTCTACCTGCACTTGGTTTGCTAGCGCACCACGTTCGCATTTTGCCGGCAGAGGCCAGTGTCCTCGTCGATGTTCCAGATGTGGATGTCATTCTTGTTGATGCTCGTCGCGATTTGCCTGGAGCAAAATCACTTGCGCGCTTATTAGCAACTACTGGACTTGGTTGCCCCATCATTGTTATTACAACTGAAGGTGGCTTGTCTGCAGTCAGTGCAGAGTGGGGCATTGACGATGTCATGCTGGATACATCCGGACCGGCCGAAGTTGATGCTCGAATCCGAATTGCCGTTGGTAAGCATCATGCAGTAATTGCCTTGAGTGATCCACACTCAGGTGAGATCCGTACTGGTGATGTTGTTATAGATGAATCTAGCTATACCGCGCGTTTAAAAGGCAATGTCCTAGATTTAACTTTTAAAGAGTTCGAACTTCTCAAATACTTAGCTCAGCATCCTGGTCGCGTATTTACACGGGCGCAGTTGTTACAAGAGATCTGGGGTTATGACTATTTTGGCGGAACGCGAACGGTCGATGTACATATCCGTCGCTTGCGTTCAAAACTCGGCCCAGAGTTTGAAGCCATTATCGGGACGGTACGAAATGTTGGATATCGCTTCACAATGCCTACTGGTGGTAAAGAGGGCTCCATCAACGAACGCGTATAAATGCGCCACATATTAAAGATTCACCGATCGCTGCATAGTCGGATACCCGATACTGACCATGGCTTTACGATAAGAGTTTTCGATCCCGTTCTGGATAAATCTTCCTGGTTAGAGCTCAATAATAGGATTTTTATTAATCACCCTGATCAAGGCAACTGGGAGATGCAAGATTTTGAAAACCGTATGGCCGAACCATGGTTTGACTCCAATGGATTTTTCTTAGCAGTAGAGAATGGGCGCTTAGTCGGTACCTGCTGGACAAAGATTCATCATGATCTCGTAAACCAAGCACCAGTCGGCGAGCTTTATGTCGTGGGAGTTGATCCAGAATATTTCGGTCATGGAATTGGACGTGCGGTTTCAATTGCTGCAATGAACTATCTATTTTCACTAGGTATTAATGAAACCATGCTGTATGTCGATGCCGACAACGAAAAGGCTTTGAAACTCTATGAATCTTTAGGTTTTAGCTAGAGTGCAGAAATTAAAAAAGGAGTCAGGGGGACTGACTCCTTTTTTAATTCTCCTCATTAAGAATTATCAGGTTTAATTGGCTTTGCCGGATTTGCCTTTGCACCTGAGTTACCCACAAGAACAAAGAGGCCGGCCATAGTGGCGGCTGCAATGCTTCGCCGTAATAGTTTCATTGTCCCCTCCGATT
This sequence comes from Candidatus Planktophila sp., assembly GCA_030681675.1. Lineage (NCBI taxonomy): Bacteria > Bacillati > Actinomycetota > Actinomycetes > Candidatus Nanopelagicales > Candidatus Nanopelagicaceae > Candidatus Planktophila > Candidatus Planktophila sp. The sequence continues at coordinate 976 of JAUXRP010000025.1, read as the reverse complement.
CATCACACGCTCTTGCGGATGAGCTAAAAATAGAGCTCTCGTTGGTGTAAATCCTCAAGGTTTTTTGTGCGTTATTTGTGAATTACTTACCGACTATCTCCCGAAGTCCTGAAATTAAACGATCTACATCGTTTCGAGTTGAATATGGCGCAAGACCTGCCCTTAAAGCCCCGGCATCACCCAAACCGAGTTTCCTCGAAACTTCTAAGGCATAGAAGTTATGAGCTGGAAGATTCACTTTCTTTTCAGCTAATGCCTGATAGATATCACTGCTGTTATGGCCGATAAATGAAAAATAGATAGTAGGTGTGCGGCGTGCAGCGTGTCCGTACAGTGTTACACCAGGCAGTGATGTAATCGCACTTTCTAAATATTCCATCAGCTCCTCTTCGTACTTTTCTAAGGCATTCATAGAGTTAACTATTTTCTCACGTCGAGTTACTCCTGTACTCGGTGCCATCTCAGCAATGAAATCTACGGCCGCTGTACAACCTGCCATAATTTCATACGGCAGTGTTCCGAATTCAAATTTCTCTGGAACATTACTCGTTGAAGGAAGTAATTTGTCATTGTTAAGAGAGTCAAGAAGAGCCGGATCCGCTGCCAATACGCCGCAGTGCGGACCCATCAACTTATAAAAAGAAAAACCGAAAAAATCGGCGTCGATATCTTTAACACTAATTGGCGTATGAGGAGTTAAATGCACACCATCAACATAGAACAGCGCCCCTACTTTATGAACGGCTATACCAATTGCCTTTAAATCCGGACGTGTACCAATTGTGTTTCCGGCACCTGTTATCGCTACTAACTTCGTTCTGCTAGATAAAACCGCTTCAACGGCCTCAACGCTTAACTCCGATGTTTCAACATCGAATTCTGCCCAACGCACCGTTGCACCAACGGCTTCGGCAGCTTGAATCCAAGGACGAATATTTGAATCATGATCGAGGCGACTTACTACGACTTCATCTCC
>JAUXRP010000024.1 GCA_030681675.1 Candidatus Planktophila sp. | reverse complement strand
AAAAGTATTTGATGAAAACCTTGCCAACTACAACACGCTCAAACCAGTTGGTCTGGAAAGGCTCATTCAAACTCTGATGCTTGCTGGCGCATTGATCGCAATTCTGGGCGGGTTGACAGTCTTGAAACGCCGTCGGAACTAGCGAGAGATTCTGCTCGTAACTGGGCTCCATACAGTTGATCGAACTGTGTGGAGTTCAGTTACATTTTTAATCTCTTGTGAATTCAATTTCTAGTGCTACCGTGGATTCATGAAACTTTTGATGAAGCGTGTTGGTCTATTAAGTATTTCTACTCTTATCTTCACCCCAACACTTATCCTCATCTCACCCGCGGCGTTAGCGGCTTCGACGCTCACCTGTGAGGGGAAAAAGGCGACGATCGTTTCTAGTGCCTCCAGTATTAAGGGCACTTCTAAAGTCGATGTGATTCTCGTTCAGGGATCTGGAAGGCACACTGTTCTAGCTGGCACTGGAAATGATTTGATCTGTGGAAGTGTCGGTATTGATAAAATTGATGGTCAGGGTGGTAGCGACACAATTGTTGGCGGCCTAGGCAACGATGTCATCAAAGGGAGTGCGGGCAACGACTCACTCAACGGAGGCAAAGGTAACGACTCCCTAGATGGAGGAAGCGGCGATGACACTCTCGATGGTGGCGACGGTGATGACGAACTCAACGGAGGCGACGGGGATGACGTTGAAGATGGTGGTTTAGGTGATGACGCCCTCGATGGTGGAGATGGCGATGACACTCTCGATGGTGGAGATGGCGATGACGTTGAAGATGGCGGATTAGGCGATGACACTCTCGATGGTGGCGACGGTGACGACGTACTCGACGGTGGAGATGGCGATGACGTTGAAGATGGCGGTGATGGAACTGATTCCGTTAATGGCTCTGCCGATGATTAAATCTGCTCAACTAATAATTTAAAAGGAACGGCTTTAAGCGCCTGACTAACTAGATGTCTTTATACATTTCCTGGTTCGTTTCAATCGAAATATTATGTAGGAATCGATCGACCTGACTACGCGACTTAAAATAATACTGCGCCAGACTTGTATTCGACTGCCCGACGCGAAAAGTAACTCCACTCTTAGCGAAGACACGAAAGACATCTTCGTCAGACAGACTGTCACCAATATAGACCGGAAGGGCGTTTCCTTTTCTGGTCGCATAATATATGTGCCGCGCGCAACTGCCTTTTGTCCATTCAGACATGGGAGTAATTTCGAAAGTAAATAGATTGTCTATAAGGCGAATCCCTCCGGCACTAACAAATTTTTCCGCTATCTCAGTTGCCCCTATGCGAAACTGCGCAGCTTGAGTGGCCGAGAGCAATCGATATCCAAATGTAAGACCGTAGTTATTATCTTCAATGAACAGTTCAGGAAAGAGCTTTGCATAGTGCAAAAGAGGGCTTCGCGCCATCTCAAACACTGAGAGGGAGTTCTGAGAAAAACCGTGTCGATGTGTCTGACCATCCATCTTCCACTCAACTCCATGACTTCCCGCATATATGATCTCTGTTAATCCGATTCGTACCTCAATATCCAATAGAGGGCGACCCGTTATAACAGCGACGGGCATCTTCTTGGCACATGCGATAAGTGAGCGTCGAGCATCAGGTGATATGCGTGCTTCTGACGGTATCTCTACTATAGGTGAGAGAACTCCGTCGAAATCAAGCATGAGAACGCAGCCGCGGTTTCTAATATCAGCAAGGATTGAATCCATATGGATATCGGCGTCTTTCATGTTACTCAAGTTGCAAGAGGGCCTTGATATGTTCGGCCGACCAGCGGTAGATGTTGTAATCGCTAACTGATGTGCGCATTATCTTCATTCGACGTTGCTGCTCGGTTTTGGGCATCATCAAAGCGGTTAGAATTGCGGCACAGGTTTCCTCGGCACTGTACGGATTGATAAGCAATGCACCAATTAAATCCCGCGAAGCTCCCGTGAACTCGCTCAATATCAACACACCAGATTCATCATTGCGTGCGGCAACGTATTCCTTTGCCACAAGATTCATGCCGTCGTGCAAAGATGTAATCAGGCAGACATTGGCAAACTGGTAGAGGTGTATGAGTTGTTCATGCGAATAGTTTCGCTTTTCAAGTACGATAGGTTTCCAGCCGTTTACGCTAAATTTATTGTTGATTCGTTCCGCTTCGCTGGTCACCAGAACTGCAAACTCACGATATTTTTCAACCATCTCACGCGACGGTGATGCGATCTGAAGCAACGTGAGATTCCCCTGGTACTCGGGGTTGGAATCGAGAAAAAATTCGAGCCCCTTGAACCGCTCTAATATTCCCTTCGTATAATCCAGACGATCGACGCCGAGTACAAGATGTTCGACATGAATTCCAAGCTCATCGAGGGTTTTCTTACTAGGCTCGGCGTGGCCTTCGGCACTTCCTGGAAATGAAATTGATATCGGGAACGGCCTAATCACAGTTTTATGTGTGCCCCGGAAGATCGAAAACTGCTCGTAATCAAGACGCGACTCAATCTCGTTGCCGACTGTCTCGATGAAATTATTGCAGTACTGCTGCGTGTGGAAACCAACGAGGTCGGCCTTTAGCATTCCTCCCAGAAGCTCTTTGCGCCAAGGACTGATACTAAACTGCGCTGGAGATGGCCACGGTATATGCCAGAAAATGGCAACTAGGGCGTCAGGACGGCTTTTCTTTACCATCTCCGGTACGAGCGCCAAATGAAAATCTTGGACTAATACAATCGGCCGCTTTACGTTTCGTATTTCAGCCAGCAGCGTCTTTGCGAATTTGGCATTGACTTTCCTATACTCAACCCAGTCATCCGAGCGAAAGAGCGGGCGCGTATGAGCCATGTGGCACAGTGGCCATAACGCCTCATTGGAGAAACCGGCATAGTAACCCTCAATCTCCTTCTCTGTGAGTGAGATTCGCTTAAGCGTATATTTCGGCTCGTCGGGCGGAACCATTATTCTGCCGTTCTTATCAGCGGTTTCTACATCGGCATTTCCACTGCCATGCGCAATCCATGTCCCACCGCAGGCTTCCATCACGGGCTCCAACGCGGTTACTACACCACCGGCCGGTACTGACCACTCAATTTTATTCTTAGTTTTGCTGTGCACGTACGGTTCACGGTTCGAGAGCACGAATATCGGGCGATCCTTCAGATAGGCCTTTATAAACTCCCGGAGCCGCTCGGCTGTCCACGGAGAGTCAATCATTTCAAGACGCATGCGGGCCTCATCGCTAGCTGACTGTCGGGCCTGGCGCAAACTTTTCGTCACTTTCGAGATTTCTCCCGCAAGTGGCTTGAAGAAACTTGAATGCGGGATCGTATCGATCTCGGAATTGCCTCTACGAAGGGCTTGTAGCGACTCAACCATTGTGGAGATTGAATGGAAAAAGATCCATCGCACTAAGACAAGAATCGTCAAGGCAAAAATCAGAATTTGGAACAACAGGCGAACTAGGTCGCGTTGCCAGATTTCACGTATATTTCTATCGATATACGAAGCGTGCTGCGCGACTGCGAGTGATCCTACGATAACGTCGTCCACATATAGCGGTCTGATAAGCACGTAGTACGTGTTGTTGCCACGGTGGACAAACTCTCCTATAGCTTGATGGGTTAACATCACCGTATTAATAAGATTTCTATCTTCAGGAAGAGGCATGTCCTCTGAGCCTGCTACGAGCACACCCGAATTATCGAAAACGCTGAGGCCAACAAGGCCTTTGCTGCGAGTAAATCTATCTATAATTTTTTGTACACCAACAGTCCAGCCGGCGTCGTATGAGGACATGATGCTTTCTGCAAGACTCTCAGCCAAAACTTCGCTGCGTACCTGGAGTCGTGAAGTTAGTTCAGTTTTCGCGCTATTTACCTGGCTCAGGGTTAACAAACTCGCAAAGAGACTCGCAACGAAAATGGCGGTAGCCGCCATTATGTAAACCCTTTTCATGATTTACATCCTAGTCCACCTCTAATTACCCAGTATTGGCGCACATTTCTGAGTAATTTTCCAACTTACCGACAACATCTATTCAACTAATAATTTAATCGGAACTGCTTTGAGCGCCTGACTAACTGGGCACCCCTCCTTCGCACCTTCGGCTGCTAATACAAAGCCTGCGTGATCGAGTCCTGGTACATCTCCACTAACATGAAGTCGGATCTCGGTAATGCCAACTCCTGGTTGAAAATCGACTTCGGCAGAGGTGCGCAGTTCAGTTGGTGGAGTACCTGCCTTAGTTAGTGCACTGGCAAATGCCATTGAGAAACACGCTGAATGCGCCGCAGCGATTAACTCTTCGGGACTTGTTACACCATTTGGCTCAGCACTTCTGGCCGGCCATGAGACTGGAAAAACACCAACCCCAGATGAGTTAAGTGTCGCCTCACCCTTGCCCTCTAAAAGTGTTCCCTTCCAAACTGTCGATGCTTTTCGTGTAGTTGCCATTGATCTCTCCTTAAATAAAAGTTAATTAGTCGTAACTCTACATCTTATTGAATTCACAATGGCAAAGAAGTAACTCCAAAGATTGTAAAATATTATTTAGTGAATATAGTTGGATTATCAGTTGATGAGGCATTGGAGTTACTTAAATGATCACCGTAAAGGTAGAAATTGCCAAAGACGAGGACTGTTGGTTT
>JAUXRP010000023.1 GCA_030681675.1 Candidatus Planktophila sp. | reverse complement strand
TGGCGAAGAGGCTGCGGCAATTCCACAGGTACCAGGTTCACTCGATGAAGTGCTCAATAATTTAGAGCGCGACCACGAGTTCTTGCTCAAAGGTGGAGTATTTACTAAGGATCTCATCGATACATGGATTGATTTCAAGCGCAAGCAAGAGGTTGATTATGTTCGTCTTCGACCACATCCAGCTGAGTTCGAACTCTACTTCGATATCTAATAGTTAAAATACAAATGCCCCTACCAGAAATTGGTCGGGGCATTTGTATTCTTCTTCTTCCAATAATTGAAAAAAATCAAATCAAACCATCACTTTTTGGTAAGCATTTCCTCATCTGTAAATTTCGAGATTAAAGCTTTACGTCCGCTGACTCCAAGTTTTTTGAAGATATCTATTGTCTCTTGACGAATTAATGATTCGCTGTATCCCATATCCAAAGCAATTGTTGCATTTGTATGTCCGAGTCTAATGCCATCTAAAATGGTGTTTTGTCTTGCTGTAAGATTTAATTTCCCGGCGATTACTTGGAGATGAGAGATAATTGCAACAGCCTGACTTGCAGATTTATGTTTATTCAAAGCTAGCAAGGCACAAATTGCGATTAGAAATAGCTCTAAAGAAGAGTCAACGTCCGGTTCTTTTGTGGTAAATAGGAGTAGAACTCCGAATTCACTAATGGGTAAAATTACCATGTGGGCCGCATCTTCATTTAACTTGCCTGAGACATCGACTTTCTGATGTATTTCTAGCTCCTTCAAAGTCCCATTAAGATGAACTCGATTGCTTTTTACCGCTTCAGTAATCATTGACTCTTGAACTAATGATAGATTTTTAAAAATTTCGACCATGTCATTTTTAAAACCAAAAACACCGGTAATCGTGAACTCGCCATCATCTTCCAGTTTGGCTAAAAGGCAGGAGGTTGGGAAAATTTCGGCGCATGAATCTAAGGTAATGAATCGGCAAATCTGGTTATCTGTGGCATCCGTTATGGCAAGAAAATTTGTCAATGCATGCAATTTGCGGATGAATTCCACTAGCCCGCCTCCTAATTCCCAATTCTCTCATGGAATTTTCGAATCCAAAAGATTTACTTAGGACAAATCTTTGCGCACCTTAGGAGTTAATTAAACCTGATTCCCAAATTTGACCAGTCTAACCTTGATTTCGGTCGATGCTCTCCTTGGTGGCTGCTCCCTTCTGAGTATGGTTAAAGTAATCAGATTTCATTTACTTGGCTCTGATCAACCTAGGAGGTACGCCATGATGGATTGGTATGGAGATGGATCCGGTTGGATGAATGGAGGCGGATTTTTCTTGATGGCTTTTTTCGTTATATCAATTGTCGGCCTCGTAGCCTGGATAGTCACTCGAAATTCTGGAGGAAAATAACCAAATTTCTATAACTCTTAAGCCCAAACCTCTCGACCAATCCAAAGTCTGATAGAAATCAGTAATACATAAAGGCATTTATGCCTCACAACTAGTCCAACTTTGTCTTGCTTTTTTCATATCATCTATGCTTCGGCCATGGAAATGATTCTTGCGATAGCCTTTTTTGCCGTTGCCTATGTCTTTATCGCTACCGAAAAGGTGAGCCGAGTTGCTGTTGCGCTAAGTGGCGCTGGAGCCATGGTTTTGATCGGAGCTACGGATGCGGACGCGGCCTTCTTCAGTCATGAGACTGGCATCGATTGGAACGTCATCTTCCTTCTCTTAGGTATGATGATTATCGTTGGCGTTATTCATAAAACTGGGCTTTTTGAGTTTCTTGCCGTCAGTGCTATCCGCAAATCGGGGGGAAGGCCAAAAACAGCCTTAATTTACCTGATGGTTCTGACCGCAATTGCATCAGCGATTCTAGATAATGTAACCACTATTCTTTTAGCCGTTCCAATGACTCTAATCGTCACAAAACACTTACAGGTTTCTGCAATTCCATTTATCTTGTCGCAGATCTTTGTATCAAATATTGGTGGTGCCGCGACACTAATTGGAGATCCTCCAAACATAATAATCGCCAGTAAAGCAAACCTGTCTTTCAACTCGTTTCTAATCCATATGGCACCTATGGTCGTGGTTGTCATGCTTGTAGTGGTCCCTCTTTTAGTCTATTTGTTTCGCAGAGAATTAATCAACTCAGAGAGTGCAAGAAAAAGTGTCATGGATCTTTCTCCATCACAGTTTCTGAAAGATAGAGTGCTTTTAAAAAAGAGTCTCTTTATACTAACTCTCGTAATGCTGGCTTTCATTACTCATTCGATTCTTCATTTAGAACCATCTATTATCGCCTTACTAGGGGCAGGCGCACTTGTAGGAATAAGTGGCCTAAAACCGAGGGACTATATCCAGGATATTGAATGGTCAACCCTTGTATTTTTTGCTGGACTGTTCATCATGGTAGGAGCGCTGGTAAACGTAGGAGCACTTGCGGAGTTTGCGAATTTTCTCAAGGAAATATTTGGAGATAACACGCGCTTAGCCGCTGGATCTATTCTAGGCATATCAGCATTGCTTTCAGCTCTTGTAGATAATATTCCCTATGTTGCATCTATGACTCCTGTAGTGGCCGAACTTAGTCAGGGCTTATCTGGTGTGCAGGAACATGTTTTGTGGTGGTCGTTAGCCTTTGGAGCAGATTTCGGAGGCAATGCAACGATTGTTGGTGCCAGCGCGAATCTTGTA
>JAUXRP010000022.1 GCA_030681675.1 Candidatus Planktophila sp. | reverse complement strand
TGACGATAAAATAATTAGCCCACGAAATGTAATCAGCTACTTGTCGATTATTCCGTTTGTTTTGGGTGACCAAAATGCACTTGATCGATAATCACTAAACCACCGCGTTTTTTCTGTTTGACACCAAAAACTTCTGCTTTTACAAAGTACCAAACACGCGAATCAGAATTGACATCAATTTGCCACCGCACATAAGTCTCGCCATCGTAACTTCCTTCAGATAACTTTCCACGTAATCGACCTTGACGGTTTCCATCATCGTACTCAGGCTTTTCGGACAAAGTATCGAAAACTTCCTGGCAACGACTTGGCCAACTAGTACACAATTCGTTCCAAGATTCTTCAACTTTTATAGAGCGAGCAATAACTTCCCACTGTCCCGGCTTTATGGGACGTTTAACCTGATCCAATTTAATTACTTAGGACGGCTTAGAGGAATAACTTGATCTTCGCCGCGAGGCGCAATCAATATCGCGAGCAATTGAGGATTATTGGAAATCTCGGCACTTCGCTTCCACTGAACAAGGAGTTTTTCCAATGGCTCATATTGAGAAACAGCATGACAAGACTGAGCGGTCTGAATGAAATCTTCAAAGAATAATTCGCGATCCTTTGGATCTAGCCATGAGATCCAAGGTAATGCTTCCACTAGTGCGTCTAATAGCTTCGGTCTAAGAATTCCAATGCGAGAAAGCGAAGCTAATGTCAGAACTGACATATTCAAACTTTCTCGAATGGATTCTTCTCGTGATGTTTTTACCAGCATGACATCAGAGCCATCCCTGCGCACCAAGTGCACATCCATAACTTCTATCTGATCTAAGACATCACCACTCTTGCGGAGAAAGTGGGAAAAGGGGTGGCTAAGTGTGCTCATGACCAAATAGTGATGTATGTAGTGACGTATGTCAAATCTTACTATTTTTAGGTTCATTCTCTTCCTTTTTCTATATTTCTGAGAGCCTCGCACCATCCACCGACAAATTCTACGAGCTGACCATCCAGATCACCGAGCTGTGGACAAGCAACAGATGCCTCCCCTCTTGGTAAAGCTGTT
>JAUXRP010000021.1 GCA_030681675.1 Candidatus Planktophila sp. | reverse complement strand
GTAAAGCGATGGACGTGGTTAACCCTACTAATTAGATCGCTTGGCCTTGGTAGTCCTGGACGAAGTGGCCCCGTAGACGTTATGCGGGGCTACTTTCATTTGTCCACTAAAAAATAAACCCCGCAGATTTCTCTACGGGGTTTATTTCTGTAACTCGTGATTAACGAGGGCACACTGACTATGTGGTTGCATATTAGCACCACTGGATTGTCCACAGCCATTGGTACCTCAAGGGTTGCGAAAATGAATTTCGCATAAGTTCATCCCTGCGTGTCGCTGTAGCTCAGAGGATAGAGCAGCACACCGACTATGTTGCAGGTCGCGAGTTCGAATCTCGCCAGTGACACGCACACTAAGTGGCCTTACGGTTTGTCGCGTAGGGCCACTTTGGATTTCAAGCCAACAAACTAAACCCCGCAGATTTCTCTACGGGGTTAATTTCTGTAACTCTGTGGTGCACCAATGCGACTCTTAAAGATTAACACTGGTTAGGCTTCTTTTGTTTTGTGTAACGATATTTGAAGGCAAGAGTGTGAATTGCGAAACTACTCCGAGTAACGAGAATTTCTGCTTTAATTAGTGAAGTTGAGCCGGGCTATTAAGCCCGACCCAACTGCCTTATGCGAACTCAGAGAGCTATCTGATCAGGTCCGTCGGTATTTCTCCGACGGGCCTTTCGCATCTCCCAGAAACGAATTCTGAGTGACTTAAGTTGCAGATTTATGAAGGTTTGGGTTTAACCCATTTTCTACGGAGGTAAGGAATGTGGCCACCATCTTTATGAAATGAGAAAAACCTGCTGTTAACTGCGGATCTTTTGGAAACTCATGAATAACTAAATACCACTATGGTACGCTTTCTGGTACCACTCAAGAAAGGCTCTTAACTATGTCTATTACCGCTTCGCAGGCACGTGCTCAACTGTTTCCATTAATCGAGCAGGTAAATGAGGACATGAAGCCAGTGGTCATAACCTCGAAGGCAGGAAACGCTGTTCTCATTTCCCAGAGCGAGTACGAATCCATGATCGAAACCACATACTTGCTTTCAACTCCTGCAAATCGCGAATGGTTACTTGAATCACTTGCCCAGGCCGACCGCGGTGAATTGTTTGATCTGGAGCTTCCGATTCAAGCTGTGAAGAGTGCACCGAAGGCCACAAAGAAGCGTAAGTAAACCTCTGGCGTGGCTAAGAATAAACTGTCCTCGGTTTCAATGACCGAGCGTGCAAGCCGGGATTTGGAGTACTGGTTGCGTAGCGGCAATGCGAAAAAGATTGACCGCATAAACGCACTGATCCAGAGTTGTTTGACAGATCCGTTCACTGGAATTGGCGTGCCCGAGCAGTTGAGATTTCACGATCAAGCTACGTATACACGTCGAATAGATACGACTCACAGATTGGTCTATCGGATCGAGGATAAGGCGCTAGTAATAATCTCTTCACGCTTTCACTACGAAAAATAGGTAGTTGGCGTATTGATTTGTAATTACTTGCACAAAGAGAAGTAGATGGGCAAGAACTAAATCCCGCTGATTTTTCTAAGGTAGTTATTAGTTAAATGGAATGGCTAAGAAGATTCTGACAAGTTGTTCTAGGCAGCCACAGCGAGAGGGTAGGTGAAAATTTGTGAGAAGATAAGCACATGAAGCAATTTGGCACCATTATGGCCTCAGAAATCGACGAAACCCCCAA